>NZ_PNDH01000044.1:0-75054 GCF_005887175.1 Pseudoalteromonas sp. S1612
GACATATGTCGGCTTTTTTATTGTAGGAGACTCAGTGCACTACCAATTGATCCAAACCCAAAATGAGCTAAATACGTTTGTAGAACAAATAAAAAACAAACCCATTCTTGCTATTGATACCGAGTTTATGCGCCGCCGTACTTTGTATCCCGAAGTTGCACTCATTCAAGTTTATGATGGCGAACATTTAGCACTTATCGACCCGCTAGCAGAGCTTTCCTTATTTGATTTTTGGCAGATACTTAAAGATCCAAACGTGTTAAAAGTACTTCATTCTCCTTCTGAAGATATTGAGGTTTTTCAAAAATACGCAGGTTTTGTTCCTTATCCATTGTTTGATACTCAGTTTGCACTTCAGCTATTAGGCGAGGGTAACTGTATGGGGTTTGCCTTAATGGTAAAAACCTTGTTGAATATTGAAATTGATAAAAGTGAATCGCGTACCAATTGGTTACAACGTCCTCTCACTCAAAAACAACTCGAATACGCTGCGGCCGATACGTTTCACTTACTGCCTTGTTTTGAGTTAATTATAGACAGCATTAAAGCGGCCGATTTATTTGATATTGTTATTAACGAAAGTGAATTGGTGGCAAACAAGCGTGCTTTTCAAACACCAGATGAGTTACTTTATAAAGAGATTAAAAACGCATGGCAGCTTAAGCCGCATGAATTAGCGGTACTTAAAGAGTTAGCTGTGTGGCGAAGAAATAAAGCAATTCGAAAAAATCTAGCGCTTAATTTTGTTCTTAAAGAGCACAACATGACTGAAATCGCTAAACGAGGTCCGTCGAGCTTAAACGCGCTAAGACAAATTCCGGGTGTTGAGCCTATTGAA
The DNA here is from genome assembly GCF_005887175.1 of Pseudoalteromonas sp. S1612. Taxonomy (GTDB): domain Bacteria; phylum Pseudomonadota; class Gammaproteobacteria; order Enterobacterales; family Alteromonadaceae; genus Pseudoalteromonas; species Pseudoalteromonas undina. Next base: position 839 of record NZ_PNDH01000044.1, read on the forward strand.
GTGAATCGTTCAGGGGTTGAAATTTTAAAGTGCATTGAGCAGGCTAAAACAGTTCCAGCTGAGCAGCACCCACAAGTACTCAAACGTCTCATTGATTTTCCTACGTATAAAAAAGTAGCGAAAGAAATCAAACAAAAAATTACGAAAGTTGCTAAAGAGCACAATATACCAGAAGACGTCATGGCATCTAAAAAGCAAATTAATCAGCTAATTAGTTGGAATTGGAAATTAACGGATGAACAAAAAGCAAATCACATAAAGCCAGATTTACTCAGTTCATGGCGCTATGACTTTGTTAAAGATGCTCTAAAAGAGTGGGATAATTAAAGTCACAAAGGCGAGTGACAAACAAATAAAAAGGGCGCTTAGCGCCCTTGTTTGTTATTTCTTTTCTTCGTCAGGTAATGTGACATTGAGCTCGAGTACGGCTAAATCGTCTTCATTTTGATCAAACTGAACTTGAACCGCATCGGCGCCTACATTTACGTACTTACGAATGACATCTAATATATCTTGCTTTAATTGCGGCAAGTAATCAGGTGTACCACGCTGAGAACGTTCGTGCGCGACAATGATCTGCAATCGCTCTTTTGCTAATGACGCACTGTTTTTCTTTTCTGAGCGGAAGTAGTCAAGTAAAGACACATTAACCTCCAAATATCCGTTTGAATAAACCCTTTTTCTCAACATCTAAAAATCTAAATTCAACCGTTTCACCTAATAAACGACTGATCGCATCGGCATAAGCTTGGCCTGCGTCAGATTCGCTATCAAGGATAACGGGTTGTCCTGAGTTAGATGCACTAAGTACTGCTTGAGATTCAGGAATGACACCTAGTAAGTCGATGGCTAAAATGTCCTGGATATCTTCAACAGATAGCATTTCACCTTTTGTTACACGATCTGGATTATAGCGTGTTATTAGCAAATGCTCTTTAATGTTTTCTAAACCTTCTTCGGCGCGTTTAGATTTACTGTGTAAAATTCCTAGTATACGATCAGAATCTCGTACTGATGAAACCTCTGGATTAGTGGTTACAATTGCTTCATCAGCAAAGTACATTGCCATCATTGCACCGGCTTCAATACCTGCCGGAGAATCACAGACTATGTAGTCAAAGTCTTCTTTTAACTCATTAAGTACACGTTCAACACCTTCGCGTGTGAGTGCATCTTTATCGCGTGTTTGTGATGCAGGAAGTAAAAATAACTTCTCTACACGTTTATCTTTTATGAGTGCTTGGTTAAGGTTGGCTTCGCCATTGATTACATTAACGAAGTCATACACTACGCGACGTTCACAACCCATAATTAGGTCTAAATTACGTAAGCCGATATCAAAATCGATGATAACAGTTTTGTAGCCTTTTAATGCTAAGCCTGTACCAATTGCTGCGCTTGATGTTGTTTTACCAACACCCCCTTTACCCGAGGTAACGACAATTATTTTTGCCATGAGATTTATCCTTTAACCAAAGCTGAAATTTCTAAAGATTCATTTTTTTGTTGTATTTGAACTGCGTTACCCCAGTGTTCACCTTGCAGTGAGTCACTGATCCAGTAATTACCATTGATTGAAACGAGTTCTGCTTCTAATTTATTACAAAATATATATGCGTTTTCTAGCCCTTTTGCACCGGCAATAGCACGGCCGCGTAGAGTTCCATAAATGTGTACATTACCATCGGCAATCACTTCTGCACCATGGCTTACTGCACCTAACACCACTAAATCACGGTCTTTGGCGTAAACTTGTTGGCCTGAGCGTACCGCACCATTAATAATTTGTGCTGGTAAATACACGGTTTTTTCAACCACTGACGTATTAGGCTCTACTCTTGCGGGTTCACTCTTAACGTCTTGTGAATAGTTTAAAACAGATAACCCTGCAGCTTTTGCTTGTTTGTGTTGCTCATCCGAACCATTACATACACCCACCGCATTAAAGCTCATGCGTTCAATAAGTGATTTTAAATGAACAAAGTCGATTGTGCTGTTTTTTACTTCAATTAAATTAACGACAATGGGGGCACCCTCAAAGAATTTTGGGGCTTGGGCTATTTTTACATACAGTTGTTCTGCTAAAAGGTTAATATCAGTACTATAAAGGTGTAAAACTGATAATGTAAAAAGGTTGCCTTTTAGCTCAAAAATTTGGTCCGACATAGATGCTCAACTGGATTGTCTAGTTAGCATGTAACTTTATATAAACCTAGGCTGAACAAGGCTTTTATTAAAGTTTCCACACTAATTTTTATAACTTATTATTATTGCCATGTTATAGTGTGTAGCACTGTTAAGCAAGATTTTATAGGGCCATAATGCTAACTGCGGTATATAAAAGTAAGAAAAAAGCAGATACTTTCTTATTTATTGAAAAAAGAGACGATTTTAGTAAAGTTCCGGAACCTTTAATGGCCATGTTTGGTCAACCTCAGTACGTGATGATCATTAACTTAGCTAAGCGAACTCAATTAGGCGTAGCGGATTTAGACACTTTAAAACAGTCGCTTAGCGACCAAGGCTATTATTTACAAATTCCGCCACCAGAGGAAAACTTGCTGAGTCAATTAAGAAAACAAAATGGAGTAGATAGTGATTAAAAAATTAGCAGTTGTATTGTGTGGTGTATGTTTAAGCTCATCGGTGATGGCAAAAACCCAAGCTGAGTTTCAACAATACCTTACTAATTTAAAGCAAGAGGCAATAGCTAAAGGCTACGATACTCAGTTAATTGAGCAAGCATTTGCCACTGCATCTTATAAAGAAAAAGTGATTTCTGCAGATAAAAATCAGCCTGAAGTAAAAGAAACACTGGAAACATATTTACCAAAACGTGTGCCTCAATGGAAAATTGATCGTGCGCGTAAATTATATAAAGAAAACCAAGAAGTTTTAGAGAAGGTCGCAAAAGACTTTGGTGTTCAAGCACGCTTTATTGTGGCTATTTGGGGCTTAGAGAGTAATTTTGGTGCCATTCAAGGTGGCCACAACGTGATTTCATCGTTGGTAACACTGGCATTTGATGGGCGCCGTGAAGCACTATACAAGCGCCAATTATGGGCAGCACTGGATATATTAAAGTCGGGTCATATTACGCTTGATAAATTTAAAGGCTCATGGGCAGGTGCAATGGGGCAAACTCAATTTATGCCAACCTCATTTAATGCCTATGCTGTAGATTACAACAATGATGGTCGCAAAGATATTTGGACAACTAAGGAAGACGCGTTTGCCTCTATTGCTAATTACTTAAAGCAAGAGGGCTGGAATGACAACTTAACCTGGGGTCGCCAAGTTCAATTACCTGCTGATTTTGACCAGCAGTATATTTTAAAGCGCGGTACTAAAACACGTAAGCAATGGCTTGAATATTGGAACAATTCAGAGCGCTCACTCGCTGATTGGCAAGCATTAGGGGTTCGTCGTGCTGATGGCAGCGATTTACCAAATGTTGCTGTGGATGCTGCACTAGTGATGCCTGATGATGTAAATGGGCGCATGTATTTAGCATACGACAACTACAAGGTATTTATGCACTGGAATCGGTCATATTACTTTGCAACTAGCGTGGGCTATTTGTCAGATAGAATTGCTTACCCAAAGATTTAAGCTAAAGCAAATAACTAAAAAAAGCCGCAAATTGCGGCTTTTTTGTGAGTTACATATCGACTAAATTTCTTTTTTAAATATTTTATCTTTTAGGTCAATGACTTTGCCAATCCCTGAACCTAGTTTCATTAGCTTATTAAGCTGCTCAGGAGTTAAACGTTGTAATTCTGAGGACCATTTAGTTACTGTTTCAAGTAAGTTATGGATTTCGCCCATTTGTTTTTGAGCATAAATTTCATCGTCGTTACTTGCTTCGTCTAGTAAGTTATCTCGGAGTAAGCTCAGTGTTGGCTCAACTTCACGTTTTTTGCGCTCTTCGAATACGCGATTTGCCATATCCCAAATATCGCCTGCAGGGGCATAGTACTCTTTTCTATCTCCTGGGATATGCATTACTTTGATCAGCTGCCAAGATTGTAATTCTTTGATCCCCATACTCACGTTACCGCGAGAGATACTTAGCGCATCAGCGATTTGATTTGCCGTCATTGGATCTTTAGTAATAATCAATAAACCACACATTTGTCCAATGGTGCGATTAAATCCCCAGCGGCTGCCCATCTCACCACAATGCATTACAAAGGCAAAGTTTTTTTCTGATAATGTCATTGTTACAAGTTTCAAAAATAAATGAAATCTATGCTAGCACGCTGGTTAAGTATGGCAAGACTTAAGCTGGGATAAAAAACCACGTTTTACGACTAATGATTGATATAGATTAATATTTAAGCATTTATAGTGAGGTATGTTGCGGGTATGCAACATAATCTTGCTGTTTAACGCCCTTGTTAAATAGCATAAACTTTTTATAAACGATGGAATGACTATGAAAGCAGCAATAAATACAGAATATAAAGGCAAGTTAGCGATTACCGATTTACCTATTCCAGAAGTAGGCCCTAAGATGTCCTAGTAAAAATAGCCGCTTGTGGTGTTTGCCACACTGATTTACACGCATGTCATGGTGATTGGCCGGTAAAACCAAAAATGCCATTAGTACCTGGACACGAAGGTGTTGGTGTAATAGAAAAACTAGGAAGTAATATTAAGCACTTAGAAGTGGGCGATAGAGTAGGCGTACCATGGCTATACAGTGCATGTGGCCATTGTGAGTTTTGTTTAGATGGACGCGAAACCCTTTGTTTATCGCAACATAATACGGGTTACTCTATTGACGGTGGGTATGCAGAATACTGTTTAGCTCATGGTGACTACATCATCAAAATACCGGAAGGTTTAGGTTTTGCTGAAGCTGCCCCCTTATTTTGTGCCGGCGTAACAACGTATAAAGCTTTAAAAGTGTCTGGCGCTAAACCAGGTCAATGGGTTGCTATTGTCGGTGTGGGTGGTTTAGGGCACTTAGCAGTGCAATATGCAAAAGCAATGGGCTTTAATGTTATTGCGGTAGATACTGGTAAAGAGAAAATGGCGCTAGCTAAAGAGTTGGGTGCTGATATTACGCTTGATTTTAAAGAAGTGGTGCCCAGTGAGGCCATTTTTGAGCAAGTAGGTGGCGCGCATGCTGTTGTTTGTACGGCAGTATCAAAACCAGGTTTTGAACAAGCTTATAAAAGTGTTCGCCGAGGGGGGAAATGTGTATTGGTTGGATTACCGCCTGAAGATATGCCATTGCCAATTTTTGACACCGTATTAAATGGTGTTTCAGTGGTTGGCTCTATTGTAGGTACGCGTAAAGACCTGCAAGAATGTCTTGAATTTGCTGCGCAAGGCAAAGTAAAAGCCATCATTGAAGAGAAAAAACTTGAAGATATTAATGAAATTTTTGATGACATGCTTAAAGGCGAAATAAACGGCCGCATAGTTGTTACGATTTAATATTAAGTTTTTACATGAAAAAAGCACGATATCTCAATTGAAATACCGTGCTTTTTTAATTATTAAACTATTAAAGTGTGTAACTAAAGCTTAGCTTTGCATTACGTTCTTCACCTGGCATTCCGCCTAAAAACATGGCTTTAGAATAGTATTTTTTATTAAACAGGTTATTAATGTTTAATTGCATCTGCCAGTTGTCTGCTTTATAGCTAACCGCAGCATCATATACGGTATAAGCGGGTACGTAGCCATTATCAATACCAAATGAACTTGAGTTAGTACTACGCTTATCAACAAATGTTAAACCTGCGCTTAAATCAACTGCGTGCGGTAATTCAAACAGCGCTGCTGAATATGTTACCCATGAACTTGCTGTTACATAAGGCACCCCTTTTTGACGAGTATTATAGCTGTCACGATTTGGGTTGGTTTTATCCCGGGCGTCTTGATAAACACCGTTGATATTAACTTTCCATTGATCGTTCAAATAGGCATTTAAATCAATCTCTACGCCTTTTGTTTGTTCTTCACCATCAAAGAAGCTCTCTACTACGTTAGGTGCTGACACGCCTGCTTCATAAAGAGGGTTGGTATATTCTAAATTAGTTCGCGCGCTTTCAAATACCACAATTGATGCCAGTAATTGGTCATCAAATGCTTTAAAACGAAATCCTAAATCATTACTCACAGATTCGGAATCGTCTCTATCGGCTTCATTACCGGCAACAGAGCCAAGAACACTGTAAGCTGTGCGCCCTTTAGAGTGATTTAAAAACAAAGCCATATCAGCGTTTACTTGATAAGTAGCACCTAGGTTATACGTTAAACCACTGTCTGAGGTATTTGCTTCTGGCGTTGGATTTGCGCGGCTTTGACTATAACGAGGGTCAACACCAAAGTGCTCGTAACTTTGTTTAATACGATTATGAGCAACACCAATACGAGTAGTGATCTTATCGTTAATGTAAGCAACATGTTGAAGGCCTACGCCCCAAGCTTGTACTTTTTTATTGTAATCACTGGTTTTAAGCGGATCATAATCAGCGAATTCATCCGCAGGCCAATTTGGCTGGCGTATATCAAAAATATACGGTAGTGCACCTTGATAAATCACTTCACCGTCTTTGTTTTTAATAACCTTATCGGCATCATAAATGGAGTATTGTTTAAAACGAATATCTCGGTCTTCGTAGTTGGCATTAACCAGTAATTCGTTTTCTATATTGCCGAGCATAAAGTCATAACGTAAATCTAAAAAGTATTGCCATGATTTCTCATCTGCTTCTACTTGGCGATATTCTTGGCGTCTGGCCGCAAATGGGTATAATACATTATCAACAACTAACGGTGCGCGTGGATCTTGGTTAATTACACCGCGTCGGTTCCAATACACATAATTATAAGCACCTGTTTGGCGGGCAAAACTTGAGGTGTAATTACGGTACTGTAGCTGTTGATTTAAAAATAAATCATCACTAATGTAGTAATTGTGCGCTAATTTAAAACGCAGCTCTTCTCCTTCGTTATCCTTTGCCATCGGTGATATTATGCCATTGGTACCAAAGTTAAAGGGTGTTAAACCATCATTGCTTGCCAAAGAGTTAGCTAATTCATTTCGTTGTGCTTCACTCAATTGTAACCCACTTGCTGTTGGGTCATTAACTAAATCGGCGCCTGATACTTCTCCAGCGGTTAAACCGTCAACCGATTCACTGTTAAAAATACGAATAGGGTGGCCAATAGAATCCACTGCAATAGCATCTTTAATATATGCCCCAGACAATACAAAAGATTGCTGGTCATTAAGCACATATTTTAAAGACGAGTAAATTTCATCGCGCTGATCTTTTAAATCACGAAAGCCATCGCTAGAGGCGGTTTTGGCCATAACCCGATAAGCTAAATCGTCGGTTATTGCATTAGTGCTATCAAGTGCAAGCGAATAACTATCCCACTGACCGATATCCATTTCTAGAGTATGTTGCTCGTTAAACTGTGGTTTTTTTTCAATCAGGTTGATCACACCACCGGCACTACCCATACCATACAGTCCAGTTGCAGGACCCTTTAACACTTCAATCGATTCAACATTGGTTAAAGAACGAGTAGGGTTAAATGTATTGCCTAAGCCTGCTCCGCCATACATGCCATCGTAAGTGTAATTAGCGCCCAAGCCACGAATAACTAAGTTGTCACCAATGCCATAGTTATTACCCGCTTGAGTTAGTCCACTCACATTGCGGATCACATCCTGAAGACTATCAATACCTTGTGATTCAATCAGTGCTTTATCAACAATAACCACGGGTGCAGGGGTTTCCATTAGTGACATGTCTGATTTAGTCGCTAAACCTGAATTCATCACTACTCGGTTTTGTTGCTCGTAAACGCTAATTCGTTCAATATCTGAATTAACTTGTGACTCGTTAGCGATTGCTAAACTTGCGTTTAAGCACGCCATAGTGAGGAGAGAGTATTGAAATCTTTTCATAAACTGATAACCATTCGCATTTGTTAATTTGCGCGAATGATAATGGTTATCATTTTAAAGTTAAATAAAAAGTTCAATTTTTTTTACTTTAATAGGTACGTTTGCTTGATTGTTATTCAATGTGATTTAAAAGTAATCATATTTGAAAATTTCAATGGAGTATTACAGTAGATGATTGGTTTAGCGGAAAGATCTTTTGAATAAAATATTGATGGCTAAACAAGCAGCTTAGCTAGATTTGCTAAAAAACTGTTAAGGTTGAGCGCAGCTCAACCTTATAGGGGCGTTTTGGGTTTACTGTTTGTAAACCACACCCGCTTTCATAACGAATGGGATCTGCTCTAGTGTAGAAATGTTTTTTAATGGGTTAACGTTTACCGCTATAATATCAGCTGCAAAACCAGTTTTAATTTGCCCTAGTTGTTTATCAGCTTTTAATAATTTAGCACTATTAATGGTCGCGGCTTGAATAGCTTGTAATTCACTCATACCAAATTCAACCATACGGGAAAACTGTTTGGCATTATCACCATGCGGGTAAATAGCTGCGTCGGTTCCAAACACCATGTTTACACCCGCTTCAACCGCGCGTTTAAAACTATCGCGTTGTTTTTTTGATACCAGACGTTCTTTATTTAGATTTTCTTCATCCACGCCATTTTGTTCACCAAAGCTTAGCGTATATTCGGTATTATAAATATCCATAGACAGCCAAGTTCCATGCTCTTTTGCAAGCGCGATTGCTTCATCGTCTAAAAAGCTAGCGTGCTCAACACTATCTACACCGGCTTTAATTGCCGTTTTAATACCGTTAGTTCCATGTGCGTGAGCGGCAACAGGTAATTCACGCATGTGCGCTTCATCAACAATGGCTTTCATTTCTTCAAAGGCGTATTGCTGTATGCCGACTTTTGTTCCTTTAGAGAATACACCGCCTGTGGCGCATAGTTTGATTGCATTAGCGCCATATTTTATATTTTCACGCACCTTAATACGCACAGCCCACGGGCCATCAGCAACGCCGGTGGCAGTATATTTCATCTCTGGAGGTAAGCGATTATTATCGCAGTGCCCACCAGTAATGCTCAAAGAAGGCCCTGCAGCCCAAATGCGTGGGCCGATAATATCACCTGCATTCACACCGTCTCGCACCGCAATAACACTGTAGCCCTCAGCACCTAAGTTCCTTACTGTAGTAAATCCAGCTTCTAAGGTTTGCTTAGCAAAATAGCTGGCTTTAATGGCCATTCGCGGAACAGATTGCCCTAACCGTTCACTTCGAGACACGGTTGGATCGCTGGTTAAATGTACGTGCATGTCCATTAACCCAGGTAACAGGGTAAGCGTTGGTAGGTTTATCAGTTCATCATTACTGCTAAGCTTGGGCTTTTTATTAAATTGGATTTGGCTAATAACACCGTTATCTATGGCAATCAAAGGATTAGCCTTAAGTTCGCCTGTTTCAACATCTAGTAAAGCTTTGGCCGATATATAGGTTGTGGCTAGTGTACTTGTACTGGTTAAGCTCATTAATGCGATTGATAGAGTCAATAAATGTTTTTTCATGTTTAAGTCATTATAATTATTTTCATTCACTTGAATGTAGCAACCATGCGCTATTGAGTAAATAATGTAGCGACGAATAGCATTGACCGTAATTGCTTTATTTAAGCTATTTAAAACCGCATAATTGGCGGGTAAAAACTAACAAGGGAATTTATGAAAGTTATTAAAATAGCACTGGTTGCCAGTAGCGTTATGTTTGCCTTAAGTGGTTGTATGAGCACCAGCTCACAATTAAACACAAATCAGTCAGTCGCACCTGTAATAAGCGAATTATCAGCCGAGCAGCAATTAGATGTGCTCGTTGCTCAGTACTACGATGAATCATTAGCTCTTAATCCATTAAGCGCTACTTATAATGGCCGCCATGAATTTGATGATCAATTTTTGCCTGAAATATCGCAGCCTAATCGCGATAAAAAAGCCGCATTTTACAAAAAATATCAACAACGCTTAACGCTGATTGATGAATCACAACTGACCGGTCAAGCGCTACTGAATTTTGAAGTGTTATCCCGAGATTTAGCCCTCAAGCTTGAGGGGATGCAATATAAAAATTATTTGTTACCGATAAATCAAATGTCGGGTGCGCATAATACCTTCGCCGGATTCGGTTCAGGGCAAAGTGCTCAGCCTTTTAATACTGTTGCCGACTACCAAAAATTTATCAAGCGTGCAGATGGTTTCGTTAAATGGCTTGCAAGTGTTGAACAATCAATGGCGCAAGGCGTTAAAAACGATGTGGTACTGCCTATGCCATTAGCAAAAAAATTACTCCCGCAATTTAAAGCGCATGTTGTTACAAACGTAGAAGATTCTCTCTTTTATTCGCCCATTAAAGCCATGCCAGACTCTTTTTCAGCTGATGAAAAGCAACAGTTAAGATCGCAGTATACAACATTGATTTTAGATAAATTAGTGCCTGCATATCAGCGAATGAGCGATTTCTTACTTAACGATTATATTCCTTATGCCCGCGATTCTGTTGGTTATGCTGATTTACCCAATGGTAAAGCATGGTACGAATACCAAATAAAGAAAAACACCACGTTAAGCTTATCTGCTGATGAAATTCATGAGATTGGCTTAAGTGAAGTGGCAAGAATCTTAAGTGAGATGGAAACGGTTAAAGAAACCGTAGGATTTGAAGGAGAATTATCAGCCTTTTTTACCCACTTACGTGACTCAGATGAGTTTTATTATAAAACAGCCGATGAGTTAATTGCCGCCTATGAACAAATTAAAGTAAAAATAGACGCTCGCTTACCAAAGTTATTTAATATTGAGCCTAAGGCTCCTTATATTGTCAAAGCGGTTGAAGCCTATCGAGCCCAATCGGCTGCGGGAGCGTCGTATGCAGGACCAGCTCCTGATGGTTCGCGCCCAGGTATATTTTATATCAATACATACAACTTAAAAGCACAGCCTAAGTTCTTACTCGAAACGCTGTCTATTCATGAAGCCGCTCCGGGGCATCACTTTCAAATTGCGCTGCAACAAGAGGTGCAAAGCTTACCTGATTTTCGTAAATTCGGCGGCTACACGGTGTTTGCTGAGGGCTGGGCATTATACGCAGAAAGCTTAGGCAAAGAACTGGGTTTATTTACCGATCCGTATATGTGGTATGGGCGTCTTAACGATGAGCAGCTAAGAGCGATGCGATTAGTGCTTGATACTGGTTTTCATGCCAAAGGGTGGACACGTCAACAGGGCATTGATTACATGCTAGCAAATTCTTCAATGGCAAAAAGTGATGTTATTGCTGAAGTTGAGCGCTATATCGCATGGCCTGGGCAAGCATTATCGTACAAATTGGGGGAGTTTAAAATTAAAGAGCTCAGAGATTACGCCCACCAGCAATTAGGTGAGCAATTCGATATTAAAGCGTTTCATACGCAAATATTGATTGATGGTGCATTACCTATGCCTATCCTTGAGCAAAAAATTAAACGTTGGGTTAAATCTCAGCAGTAATAAAATCGTGCGAAGCCATGCAGATATTAGGGATTGGCTTTGCGCGCTTTGCTGCAATACGTTAGAATGCGCGCTCTTAAAAGGGGCGAGAACACCATGTTTGATCAACAATTAGCAAATACCCAATTTTGGCTTAGTAAATGCCTGAATGAAATGAACCAGCAAGAATGGGAAGCCATTTGTGATGGATGTGGAAAGTGTTGTTTAAACACCTTTATTGACAGTGAAGACGAAGATGACTTTACTGCTACCGATCAGCTAAGAGAAGGCGAGCAACTTATATTCACTAATATTGTTTGCCAATACCTTGATAACAATACCTGTGGCTGTAGTGAATACGAAAACCGCCAAACCTTAGTCCCTTCGTGCGTTAAGCTCACTAAAGAAAACCTAAAAGACATCTTTTTCATGCCCCAAAGCTGTAGCTACCGCCGACTTCATGAAGGGCGCGGTTTAGCAACGTGGCATCCGTTACTTAATAACGGCGATAAAACTAAAATGCATGAGCTAAATATTTCAGTCAAAGATAAAACAGTAAAAGATTGTGATGTAAAACTGGAAGATTTTGACTTGTATATTGCCGAGTGGCCAACCAAGGATTGCAACTAGTGAGTAAGTTACAAGCAAGTATTGGTTTAATAAACCCTAAAAGCCCAACCAATGTGGGTGGTGTATTACGCGCAGCAGGTTGTTATGACGCCAAGCAGGTGTTTTTTACCGGCAACCGTTATTTAAATGCACAAAAATTTCATACTGATACTAAAAATGTGGTGCAACGTATTCCATTAACCGCCACCGACAATTTAGCATCAGTTAAGCCACAAGACGCAAAAGTAGTGGTAATAGAGCTAATTGAAGGTGCCACTCCTTTACCCGAGTTTACTCATCCTGAGAACGCATTTTATGTGTTTGGTCCAGAAGACGGCTCTGTGCCTAAAGACGTTTTAAAATGGTGCGACGAAGTTGTGTATATCCCAACTATAGGTTGTATGAATTTAGCGGCAACTTGTAATGTTGTTCTTTATGACCGACTCGCGAAATTGGGCGGAATTCAAAGCAGCGATGAAACCATTATTTCCTCACGCGATACTAATAATAAAATGAAATGGAAAAAACAACCTTAATATACACAATATAAGCGTGAACAGGACGTGGTAGTTTTGCTCGGTTTTACTTATTCTTACATGGATGTAAGCTAATGGAGTAGCGCAGGAGCAGTTATCGAGCCCACCACTAATTTACCAACCTCGCACCACGATTAAATCGCCCCCAGTTTAAAAAAATATTAATCCGCAAAGCATCAACAGATCCTAGTTAAATGTAAATAAAAGTAACTAATTAACTTAAAAAATAAGCAGTTCGTCTTTTTTTAACTCTATAAATGTAAAAGTATGTAATTATAATGAAAAAATAATATCTACAAGGTTTTACATTTTATGCATAGGCTATGTTACTTGTTTTGCTGTTGTTGGCTAATGTTACTAAGCATTCCGCTAACAGGCTGTTATTCAAAGCCTGCAGCTTTAGATCCTCAAGTAGCAAGTACTGGTGAGTCGTTATCCACGATAGCTCAAACCACAGATGTCATTTTTTACGACTTACAGCTAGTTGTCCTGCCCAGTAAGAAAAAAATTTCCGGCATAGGTAAAGCCATGTTTCGCGTGCTGAAAAAAACGCAGCAAGTCGAACTCAAGCTCGATAGTCGTTTCTCTATTGAAAATGTCACTGTTGCTAAGCAACCAGCCAATTTTAGTCACCAGCAGGGCATTATCATTATTGATTTGTATGAAACTAAATACCCAGGTGAAGTTGTCGAGGTTGCCATTAGCTATTCAGGACACCCTCATGAAGCTACTAATCCTCCGTGGAGTGGTGGCTTTGTATTTAGCCATACGGCACAAGGTCAGCCTTGGATAGCAACGGCAGTACAAGGCGAGGGCTGTGATTTATTTTGGCCTTGTAAAGATCACTTCAGTGATAAAGCCGACAGTATGCGTATTCGTGTGACAGTACCTACGGGGTTAAGTGTTGCTAGTAATGGTGTACTTAAAAAAATTATGCCATTAAAAAATAATACAACTGAATTTGATTGGTTTTTATCTGAGCCTGCCAGTGATTACAATATTGCATTAAATATAGGCCCCTTCGAACGTATTCAACAACACTATAAAAGTATTAACGGCACGCAGGTACCTGTTGAGTTTTGGGCATTACCTGAAAACAGCCGCAAAGCCACTATGCTACTCAAAGATGATGTGTATCAACAGCTCGCATTTTTTGAATCTGTATTAGGGCCTTACCCTTGGGGAATGCAAAAATTAGGCTTTGTAGAAACACCGCATCTGGGTATGGAACATCAAACAATTAACGCTTATGGTAAAGGGTATACCCGCGATCCAAGTGGCTATGACTGGCTTATTCAGCACGAGTTGGCTCATGAATGGTTTGGCAATTTAATGACCCATGAAAAACTCAACGATGCGTGGTTACACGAAGGCTTTGGTTTCTATATGCAACCAGCTTACAGCTTATTTAAATTTGGTGAAGCTGCTTATAACCATGCTATGTACACCGCGTATTTAGGATTAAAAAATTGCCATCCTATTGTTAAACAAGGGAAAGTTACTTCTAAAGAAGCGTTTAATGCAGATATTTATGGTAAAGGTGGTTGGACGCTTCACACTCTGCGATGGCTAATTGGAGACGAGTTATTTTGGCAAGCTGCCCGAGAGTTAGTATATGGTCAAACGCAAACAGCTAATTTGAGTTACCCAATCGAGTCGCGTTATCGCAGTAGCCAAGAGTTTATTAATATTGTTAACCGGATCACGGGCGATGATTATACGTGGTTATTTGATGTGTATTTAAAGCAAGCCGCGTTACCAACCTTAACCATGGAGCGTACCAATACAGTCGCTTATTTAAGCTGGAGTAACAGCGAAAAAGATGGCACAGCGTTTAAAATGCCGGTTCCTATTTCTATAAACGGGAAGTTGACAACTCACACTCCAGTGGATGGACTGATCACTATCAATGCCAAAAAAAGCGACATTATCGTTATCGATCCACAGATGAAGGTTCTGCGACAGTTACCCATAATTAGTCAATGCCAGCAACAAAGCTAAGCTTATATAGCTTAAATTACAACTTGTCATAAGTTTAAGATTTAACCAAATACCGTTCTTTTTGGATTTTAAATCTCATTATTTATTATTATTTTTAATTATTAACCTCGCCTGAACAATATTTGCTAAGACTTTCAGTTAAAAATTTGTTAAAAAGGCAGTGGTAATAATGATTAATTCTTAAGGTACTTATGTTTAGCTCGCTAAAATTCACCTCCAAAATCACCATCGCTGCGTCATTAGTGTTAGTTTTAGTGTTAGGTGTTTTCACTATAAATAACTATTTTTCAATGCGTCATCAAACTCAAGAGCAGTTGTCGCTGGTGCTAGAGCAAAACTCAGAATCGGTTTCTAAAAACATTGCAAGTTGGCTCAATAATAAATTGGCGATTGTGATCTCTATCGCAAAAACATATCAAGATAACGATACGAAGTCTTTAACGCTTTCGCAATTAAATACCGCTGAGCTTGCCGGGGATTTTAAAAATACCTACATAGGTAAATCATCGGGGACATTTATTTTAAATGATCAAAGTGTTGTGCTCCCCAGCGATTTTGATGCTACAAGTCGCCCTTGGTATAAATTAGTAGAAAATAAAACAACAACGGCTTTCACAACCCCTTATATTGATGTGACCACCAACGAACTGACAATTTCAGCCGTTGCGCCTATTAATAGTAATGGTCAATTTAAAGGGGTAGCGGGAGCAGATATTGATATGCAAACCATCGCTGAAATTATTGGCGATATTGATTTCTTGGGACTCGGTTATGGCTTCTTACTTGATAATAAAGGGCAAATATTAAGTCACCCTGATAGTAAATTAAATTCAAAAAAAGTCGCAGATTTGATTGGTAAAAATGTACCGTTAGCAAGAGAGTTTACAGAGTATCAAGTAGCGGGTGAAACCTCGCTGGTATCCTTTACTAAGATTCGTGGTATTGAAAATGTTGATTGGTATCTGGGTGTAGTAGTTAATAAAGATAAAGCGTATTCAAGTGTTTCTTCGTTTGGTCAAAAGGCAATTGTCTTTTTAATTATTGGTATTTTAGTGATTGTTGCATCACTGGAGTTTTTACTGCGTTACTTAATGCGCCCTATGTATCGTCTTAATGATGCTATTAAAGATATAGCACAAGGTGAAGGCGATTTAACTTGTCGACTCAGTGTTGAGAACGATGACGAGTTTGGTCAGTTAAGTAATTCATTTAATATTTTTATAGAAAAAATTCAAAATTCAATTGTTCAAGTTAAGTCTTCAACACAGTTGCTAGAAACCGCGGTTGCTAAACTGGTTACCCAAACAGATTCAACATTAACTATGTATGACGACCAAAGTGAACGTACCAACAGTGTGGCATCGGCAATTAACCAGTTTTCAGCCACTGCAACAGAAATTTCAACTAGTGCAAGTAATGCCTCAACACTTGCTAAAGATGCTGATCAATATTGCGCTAAAAATCAGCAAACACTAACGAATAACGTTTCGAGCATTCATCAACTTTCGCAAAATATAGAGCAAGCACAAGAAACAATTAATAGTTTAGATTCACATACTGCTAATATCGGTAATGTCCTTGCGGTAATCAAAGGCGTGAGTGAACAAACTAACTTGCTTGCTTTAAATGCGGCAATAGAAGCGGCACGTGCAGGTGAAGCGGGAAGAGGGTTTGCCGTTGTTGCTGATGAAGTCAGGCAATTAGCACAACGTACTCAGCAATCAACGCAAGAAATTGAAAATACGGTAATTGAACTACAAAAAGGCTCAAGCTCTGCCGTTGAGCTGATGAAAACCAGTTTAGAAGAAAGTGAAAAAAGTGTTCAGCAAGCTGATGCAGTTGGCGATGTAATGAAACAAATAATTAGTGCGATAAAGCAAATAACCGACGCTAATCATAGTGTGGCTAATGCTACTGATGAGCAAAATCAAGTTGTTAAATCATTACATTCAGATATCCATGTTATTAGCGACCTATCGATTCAAGGTCAATCTAACCTTAACCTCACTTTAGAAGAGTGCACTAAGCTCAAACATCAATTCAGTGACTTAGAGCGCATGGTTAAAAAATTCAAAGTATGAGCAGTAAAACAAAAATAAATAAACCAAACTGGCTCAGTTTAATCAATATTGATAGTGTTTATAGCTTTGATAGACAACGCCAAGCGTTTTCGTTATTTACCATGATAACGATTGCCTTGGTGTTAATTACCTATTTAGTGATTATAAACCATAGCATTTATGAGCCCATATTAACTGCCTCTTTAGTGTCAGTTAATTTAACAATTGTAGGATGCATTGTTTATTTTATAAAAACTAAACAGCTTAATGCTATCGCGTTAATTACCTTGATGATTGTATTTGTGATGTGCTTAGCTTTAGTATCCACCGGCGGTAAAGAAAACACCGCGTTATATTGGCTAATGTTTTATCCTGTAGCTGTATTTGCCATACTGGGTGTTAAACTTGGCGCATGGTTAAGTAGTGCCATGTTATTGAGCTGTATTGTTATGTTGTATGGCCCCGATATGGGGCAGGTTATGTATGGTGAGGTAGAAAAGACCCGTTTTGTTGCTGCATTTTCATTAGTGCTGGTGTTTTCTTTTATCGGTGAGTATTTTCGTCATAGAAGCCATCTTGCCATTGCAGATATCACCTTAGAACAAAAACAACACGCCTATACAGATCAGCTTACAGGCGCACCCAACCGCCGTTTTATTACTTCACATTTTTTAAAGCTTGCTGCTTCACGGCCAGCGCATTATTTGCCGCTGTCTATTTTGCTCATTGATTTAGATAACTTTAAACAATTAAATGATACCTACGGCCATGATTTTGGCGATACCGTATTAATAGAGTTTACTAAATTATTAGAGTCGCAATTTTCTGCAACCGCCCTTAAAGCCCGCTATGGTGGCGAAGAGTTTGTGGTTATTTTACCGCAGATGACCACCATAGAAGCCAGTATTTTGGCTAATCGTTTTAGAGAATGCGTGCAACATCATGTAATATTAACTGATAAACAACAACGAGTATCGTTAACTTGTAGCATTGGCATTGCACAAGCTAATCATATTGATGACTACGACAGTGCATTAAAACAAGCCGATGAGTATTTATATCAGGCAAAATCACAAGGGCGCAATAAAGTCATATTTGCGCATGGCGAGTATGTCAGTCAATAAGCTTATTTATGTGCATGATCCTATGTGTAGCTGGTGCTGGGGGTATAAGCCTACGTGGCAAAAACTTGAATCGGCTCTAGCAAATATTCTGCCTATAGAATATAGAATCGGAGGTTTAGCTGCTGATAGCGACCAGCCAATGAGTGCCGATATGCAGTTGCAACTACAAGGCATATGGCAAAACATTAGCAACCAATTAGGCACTGAGTTTAATTTTAATTTTTGGCGAGAATGCCAACCGCGCCGCTCTACTTATCCCTCCTGCAGAGCGGCTTTAATTGCTCGTAGCTTTAACAAAGAGCCACAGATGATTGATGCTATTCAACAAGCGTATTATTTAAAGGCGCAAAATCCATCGGATGAAGACGTGCTTATTAAACTATGCGAAAAAATTGGTTTAGATCCCTGTTTATTTACTCAGCAGTTACACTCTAAGGAACTTAAGCGTCGCTTTGATGATGAGCTTAACTTTGTTCGCAGTTTACCTATTCAAGGTTTTCCGTCGTTAGTATTAATAAAAAACAATAGCGCATACCCCATTGCTATTAACTACACAGATTGGCGGCAAACCCTAAGTGAAATACAATCTTACTTATAAAATTTACATTTCAAACATTACCCCTGCACTTTAAATTCGGCCAATAAGGCTAATTTATTACCGCTGTCATAAAAGCGACTTTTTTACGCAACACGCTTGTCATTTTTAATCTATACAATTTCGCTCATTGAAACTATCTCGCTTTAAATTGTTTTTTAATAAACAGGCTAAAGCGACTAGCAAATCCGATAATTAACGAGCAAAGGTGTATACGATGAAAGGCGTTAAACCATTAATTTTAGCTGGTATTGTAGCCGCAAGTGCAGCAGTCCACGCCAATGATTTAAACACGGTAATTGATAAAAGCAGCGAAATTAATAATTTAGCTGCGCAATCACAAACAAAAATAGACAAGATTGCAGATTCAATGCAAGGGCGTTTACAGCAATTCAAAACCCTAAATAAAGAAATAGATGGTTTAGCCGTTTATAACGCACAGCTTACAAAACAGTTAAATAATCAAATAGAAGAGATGGAATCGCTTAATTTATCGATGGATCAAGTATCGATTATTGAGCGCCAAATAACCCCTTTAATGCTTCGTATGATCACTGGGCTTGAACAGTTTGTTGCCTTAGACGTGCCGTTTTTAAAGCAAGAGCGAAAGCAGCGTCTTGAATCATTAAATGCAATGATGGAACGCGCTGATATTACATCAAGTGAAAAATTCCGTCGTGTCTTAGAAGCTTATCAAGTTGAAGTTGATTACGGACGCACTATTGAAGCGTATACCGCATTGCTTGATGTGGACAATAAAGAACGTGAAGTCGACTTTCTGCGCATTGGTCGTTTAGAACTCATTTACCTTACCCGCGATGGCAAACAAGCAGGTAGTTGGGATCAACAGTCACAGTCGTTTGTTGCACTGCCTGATTCAACCATTAGTCAAATTAATAAAGGGCTTCGCATTGCTCGCAAACAACTAGCCCCCGATATGTTAACACTGCCAATTCATGCTGCAGAATAAGAGGTTTACCATGAAATTATTAACGAAAATGACAAAAATGGCCGTGTTTGCAGCCAGCTTAGGTTTTTCAGGTGCGATGTGTGCCGCTGAACCAATGAATTTGGATGCTCTATTAAAAACGTTAGAGCAGGGTAAATCAGCGCAATCAGAACAAAATAAACAACGCGAACAAGAATTTGCAGCACGTCAAAATGAACAAGTGCAAATGCTTAAAAACACCCAAGCTAAACGAAATCAGATGCTTAGCGAGTCAGAGCGTTTAGAAACGCAGTTTGAAGAAAACGAAATTAAATTGGCTAATCTGACCGATACTTTATCAAAGCGTATGGGTTCATTAAAAGAGCTATTTGGTGTGCTACAACAAGTTGCTGGAGATTCTAGCAATAAGTTTGCAACCTCGGTGGTATCGGCTCAGTTACCTGGGCGTAGTACTTTTATGGACGAATTGGCGCAAAAAATGGGTTCTACCTCAAAGCTTGCGTCTATTGAAGATATCGAAAAGGTTTGGTTTGAGCTACAACGCGAAATGACCGAACAAGGAAAAGTAAGCCGCTTCAATACTGATGTAATTGTTGACGGTGGCAATAAAGTACAAAAAGAAGTGGTACGTGTGGGTGCATTTAACCTTATTAGTGACGGTCAGTACCTAGAGTATACGCCTTCTACCAATACCATTAGCCAGCTTACTCGCCAACCAAGTAGCCGCTTTACTGCGACTGCGGCTGATTTGCAGCAAGCAAACACCGGTGTGGTGCCGTTTGCGCTTGACCCAACGGGTGGTTCAATTTTAGGTTTGTTAGTACAAGCCCCTGATACCAGCGAGCAAGTTCATCAAGGTGGTGCAGTTGGTTACGTTATTTTAGGCGTTGGCTTATTAGCGTTATTAATTGCGTTAGAGCGTTTTGTATCGCTCCTGCTGATGGGTGGAAAAATCCGTCGTCAATTAAAAGACGATACAGCCCGTGATGATAACCCGCTAGGGCGAGTCATGAAAGTGAAAGACCAATATCCTAATGTGGCGTACGACACGCTTGAACTTAAGTTAAGCGAAGCCATTTTACGCGAAATGCCAAAAATCACCCGTAATTTAACGCTTATTAAAATTATCTCTGTGGTAGCGCCATTGCTGGGCTTACTCGGTACGGTAACTGGGATGATCAATACCTTCCAAGCAATTACTTTATTCGGCACTGGCGACCCTAAACTAATGGCAGGCGGTATTTCGCAAGCCCTGGTTACTACGGTGTTAGGCCTTGTTGTTGCTATCCCTACGGTGTTTTTATACACCTTATTGAATACTCGTTCAAAAGGCTTACTGCTTATTTTACAAGAACAAAGTGCAGGTATTATTGCCGAGCGAAGCGAGAAAGGAGCTTAAACCATGGTGCTATTGATTGATTCAATCAATGCTATCCGTGATTTTCTCGACACGGGTGGCCAAGTTCTCTTGGTCATTGCCGTGTTAATTTTCGCGATGTGGTTATTGATACTCGAGCGATTTATGTACTTTTTTAATGGCTATCGACACTACAAAAAAGACGTTAAAAATACGTGGAAAACTCGTAGTGAACGCAACAGCTGGAACGCAGAGCAAATACGCCAAGCCATGGTGTCACGCGCCAGTATGCGATTAAACGCAAACTTACCACTGATTAATGTGATGGTGGCGCTGTGTCCACTATTAGGTTTACTCGGCACAGTTACAGGGATGATAGAAGTCTTCGATGTAATGGCTATTACAGGTACAGGCAGCGCACGCTCTATGGCGTCGGGTGTGTCAAAAGCAACCATACCCACTATGGCAGGTATGGTCGGTGCGTTATCTGGGGTGTTTGCCTCAACCTATTTACAGCGTAAAGCAAAGCGTGAAGTTGAATTGTTGCAAGACACTATGGTGTTGGACCACTAAATAATTATTGAAAAGCGGTGAACATAATCACCGCTTATTCTAGGAGAAGTAAAATGAGAGCCCCATTAGGTAATTTATTCCAAGAAGATGAAGCAGAAGAAATAAACATGACTCCTATGCTGGATGTTGTATTTATTATGCTTATTTTCTTTATTGTTACAGCCTCGTTTGTAAAAGAAGCCGGTATTGATGTAAACCGCCCTGAAGCGGCAACTGCTGTTAAAAAAGAGCGCGCTAACATATTAGTGGCTATATCAGATCAAGGCGAAATTTGGATCAATAAACGTCAAATAGATGTACGTGCTGTACAAGCCAACATTGAACGTTTAAAAGCTGAAAATCCACAAGGTAGTGTGGTTATTCAGGCCGATAAAAAAGCCACTACAGAAACCTTGATAAAAGTGATGGATGCCTCGCGTGCAGCAGGTGTATTTGATGTTTCAATAGCGGCTCAAGAAGGGTAACGAGTGATGCGTTATGTACTTGCGTTAATTATAGCGGGTGTGGTGACCTTTATGCTGTTTTTAGGTATGCAGGCATTGATCACCGGCGGAGAAGGCGCCATGACGGAGCCTGCAAAAGGGAATGTATTAGATTTTGTCCGTTTGAAAAAAGAAGAAACGGTACAAAAAAAGGAGCGTAAACCACAAAAGCCACCAACACCTAAAGAGCCACCACCGCCAATGGAATCGCCACAAATGCAAAGTAGCGATAACAACGCTGCTAGCAACAACTTTGATTTTGCTGCAAATGTCGATGCTGATGTAAATCTAGCGGGTGGATTAGCGTTAGAAACCAGTGATGGTGAGTATTTACCGATCGTAAAAGTGGCACCGGTATACCCAAGGCGTGCTTTGTCGCGTGGTATTGAAGGGTATGTCATTGTTGAGTTTACAGTGACCAAGCAAGGCACAGTGAAAGAGCCACAAGTTATTAAAGCCGAGCCAGAGTCATTGTTTGACAGAGCAGCGATGGATGCGGCCCTTAAGTTTAAATATAAACCGCGCGTTGTTAATGGCGAAGCTGTTGAAGTAGCCGGTGTGCAAAATAAAATTTCTTTCCAAATTAATGGTTAATTCTGTTAAGTAAGCAAAGAGTGAACGTGAGGCAATTATGAAATTAAAACTAACAACCAAGCTATTAAAGCTTAGCATGTTGTGCACTGTTGCAATCAGTGCCAGCGTTGTTACACCAAGTGCATTGAGTGTACTTCCGGGTGTAAATTTGGCGACAGTACAGGCTGCTGAAAAGCAGAAAACAACACGAGTGCCCGCACTGCGTGAAAAGGTATACAGCCAATTGGCTCGCGCCCAAAAACTTGCGGATGATGGCGACAGTAAAGCGGGTTTGGACGCGCTTGACAGTATAAAAGCGCGCTCATCAAGTATGAATTCGTATGAAATTGCGATGATGCATAACTTTTATGGGTTTATTTATTACAATGAAAACGACCTAGTTAAAGCGATTGCCTCATTTGAAAAAGTGATTGCAGAAGATGGCATTCCAGAAACATTGCGTTTGAGCACAACATTCAGTTTAGCGCAGCTTGCAATGGCTAACAGCGACTATGAAAAGGTGATCGCATTTTTAGATAAATGGGATGCCATTAATACAAAGCCTAAAACTGATGCATATTATTTATTAAGAGCGCAAACCTACTATCAATTAAAAGACTATGAGCAAGGCTTGAGTTACATTACCCAAGCCATTAACTTAAGTGATAGCGAAGGCAAAGTACCAAAAGAAAACTGGCTGGTACTGCAACGTGCTATGTATTACTCACTTAACCAAATGGATAAAGTAGTCAGCGTACTTGAGCGTATGGTAAAGCTATACAACAAACCTGAGTATTGGGTGCAATTAGCCGGTATGTACGGTGAAACTGGGCAAGAAAAACAGCAGCTTAGTGTTTTAGAAGCGGCTTACCAGCAAGGATTTTTAACCTCTAAATCTGACCTAAGACAGCTTGCACAGGTATATTTATATAATCAGCTTGCTTACAAAGCCGCCAGTGTAATGAGTAAGGCACTAGAGCAGGGCATTGCTGAACCAACAGCTAAAAATTATGCCTTTGTAGCCGAGGCCATGGTACAAGCTAAAGAAGATGCTAAGTCGATTAGTTACTTTACCAAAGCTGCAGAGCGCTCAGAGCATGGTAAATACGACCAGCGCTTGGCTGAAGTGTATGTAAATACAGAGCAGTATGACGAAGCTGCCGATGCAGCGCGAATGGCACTGGATAAAGGCGGCCTTGATTTTGAATCAAATGCGTTTGTTG
This sequence comes from Pseudoalteromonas sp. S1612, assembly GCF_005887175.1. Classification (GTDB taxonomy): domain Bacteria; phylum Pseudomonadota; class Gammaproteobacteria; order Enterobacterales; family Alteromonadaceae; genus Pseudoalteromonas; species Pseudoalteromonas undina. Next base: position 24,376 of record NZ_PNDH01000044.1, read on the forward strand.
CTTTAGGGATGGCACAATACAATTTACAAAACTTTGATGCGTCTATCCTTGCGTTTGAACAAGCCGAAAAGCACAAAAAATCGCAACGTTTAGCCCAGCAATGGATCAAATATGTAAAACGCGAAAAAGTGCATGCGCAAACATTAAAAACAGCACTGCTTTAATTTTTATAGTGCGATTATTAGTTCTTAATTGACGCACTAAAAACCATTTCATAATTGCACTACTCAAACCACACTAACATTTAGTTTGTGTGGTTTTTTTTGCGCGCACTTTAAAGCAACCAATTGATTTTTAATTAATTAACATTGTCATTTTATGTTTATTAAAGTGTAACTTCATTGTCATAACACTCCCGTATTGTACTTCGTATTCGATAACTCAAGTGACATTAATGCATGAGTATCGTGCCTTAAAGTGACTTAAGTTATTACTTAAAGCGCTAACACAATAATTAAATACTTTTACGGAGTGAACAATGAAATTATCTGGCTTATTCAAAATCAGCTTAGTGGCTACAGCAATAACACTGGCTGGTTGTGGTGGTGGAGATATTAACGTTACACCTACGACAGTTGATAACAGTGTAGACAATTCAGTGACTAACCCAGGTGGTGATAATGGTGGCGATACATTAAGTTGCGCCACATACACATTAGATGGAGCTACATTTACAGGTGAAGCAGAAGGCGTAAACTGTTTATACAGCCAAGCATTTGCAAGTAATGCAAAAGAAATTACTAGCTCTTTTGTTATCCCCGCGCTAGATGATGGCGGTGCCCATGTATTTGAAGGTGCTTTATTTATAGGTGACGATGTAGACACATCTACAGGCGCTACTATTGATGTTAATGGCCCAACATTGTCTATTGAAGCAGGCGCTACCATTGCGTTTACCAAGCCAGAGAGTTTTATTCGTATTGCTCGCGGTGCAAATATTGAAGCAATTGGTGAAGTAGATAAGCCAATTATTTTCACAAGTATTAAAGAAGTTGATGGTGATGATTCTACCACCGCTCAAATTGGGGATTGGGGTGGCGTTCAGGTAAATGGACGTGGCCATTCTATTCGTTGTACAGCGACTGCTGCGGCACAAGACATGTGTAACCACTCAGCTGAAGGTATTGTGTCTTATTACGGTGGTAATGACCCGCAAGATAGTAGCGGTATTCTAAAGCATATTGTTATTAAGTATGCAGGATTTGGCGTTGAAGGTGATGAGCTAAATGGTTTAACACTAAATGCTGTTGGCTCAGGCACAACAATTGATTATGTCCATGTACATAATGGTTTTGATGATGGTATAGAGCTCTTTGGTGGTAGCGTTAACCTTAAACACATCGTTGTTACTGATACAGGCGATGATGGTATTGACTGGGATGAGGGTTGGAAAGGCTATGGACAGTACATTCTTGTACGTTCAAATGAATATGGAAATCATGGATTTGAAACAGATGGCGCAAAAGTAGATCCATTATCTGCAGACGCACAAGATTTAGTAACGACTGTTTCTAACCCAACTATTGCTAATGCAACCGTTGTTACTACTGGTGATCAAGGTGCTGAAGGGCGTCGTACTGGTGCCGGTATGGAAATGAAAGAATGGGGTAAAGCGCAATTAGCTAATATGTTGTTTGTAAACTCATCATCTGTAGATGGTGCTGGCTGTTTTGATTTATATAATGAAAAAGATAAATCAGGAGATGCCGGTGTGCATGCCAATGCAAACAACGGTGATATCGCATTTGTGAGTTCAATATTTGCGTGTGGTAAGAATTTTGAAGACGTAAACACTCCTTTAACAGGTGCGTTAGCAAGCTTTGATATCAATACCTGGTTTACTGGTGGCGAAAATAATCAGCTGATTGGTTTTGCTGATTTTGCAAATGTGCTTGGTGCTGATGGTGTTTCAACTGCAGCAACTATTACAGATTCACAAGGTACTGCGGTAGCTACAACGGCGAAAGACATGAGTGAAGTTGACTCTTTCTTTACTAACGCAGGTTATATTGGTGCACTTAAAGAAGGTGAATCAAGTGAATGGGCTGATTTTGTAGCCGCATCTTTACAACGCGCTAGTAATTAATCTAGACCGGCTCTAATTATAAGGCGCTATGGCGCCTTTTTTAAGGGAATTTTAGGTTTAGAGGATATAAATATGAAACATCAAAAGCAGTTTAAAACTAATCTAATAACGTTATCTCTGCTCTCCCTTTTTTCTTCATTTAATTCTTTCGCTGAACAGGCACAAGAAATAATCAATGAAGAAGCGATAGAAGAAGTTGTTGCAACAGGTACACGCCTTAAAGGCAGTGCTAGTGCCGTAATTGATGAACGTAAAAATCAGGCATTTGTTGCTGATATAATGGGTTCAGAGCAAATATCTAGAACGGGTGATAGCGATGCCGCTTCAGCACTTCGCCGTGTTACAGGCTTATCTTTAGTTAACGATAAGTTTATTTATGTACGCGGTTTAGGTGAGCGTTACTCAAGCGTGCGTTTAAATGGCGCAGTTGTTCCAAGCCCAGATCTGACCAGAAATGTAATACCACTTGATATTTTCCCATCAAGTATTATTGAGTCTTTAGCTGTTCAAAAAGCCTATTCACCTAATATGCCTGCGGCTTTTGGTGGTGGTGATGTTAATATCAGGACGAAAAGCATTCCAAGTGATACTTTATTTAAAGTTGAGATTGGTGCTAGCTATAAAGATACAAACGATGAAGGCTATACATACAATGGCGGCAGTGACGACTGGTTAGGTAAAGACGATGGTACACGCGCCTTACCAGGAGCCGTTAAAACGGCGCTAAATACCTATATCAATGGCTTGTCTGATATCTCATACAGAAATATAAGAGATGTGGAGTCAAGACGTCAGGGGGCTGATATTGGTCAAGCAGCTGCAATAGACTTAAATAAAAGTTTATCAAAAGCACTACCAAGAGATTTTGGCTTAGAAAAAGAAAGCTTAAACCCTGATGCAGGCATTAAAGCTGTTTATGGCGACCGATTTGATAACTTATTTGGTTTAGATGGATCTTTTGGTTTCTTAGCATCAGTTGCTTATGAAAATGAATGGTCTAATGCAGAGAAGTTTAGCGCAGTACTTTCTTCTGTTGACGCATCTGAATCTGATTGTTCAAAAGATGACTTTACTTGTTACTCTGCCACAGAGAAAGAAGTATCAACAAAGCATAATATAAAATTAAATAGCTCTCTAAATTTAGGTTATAAAATTGGCGGCCATGATTTAACAGCCACCTATATGATGCTACGAGATACTGAAGATGAAGCTTCTGTTGCGCTTTACCAAGAGCCTTCAAAGTCATTAAGCATTGATGCTGGGCAATTACAGCGTAGCCACTTAACCTCTTTTGAGGAACGTGAACTTGAAATACTTCAACTTCGTGGAATGCACAATTTAGAGTGGAGTTTTCTTGAAGGTGTTGGTGTAGATTGGCAATACACTGATTCAACAGCGACGACGAGTATACCTGGCGAGCTTGAAGTAACGGTGCGTGATGAGTACGCCGATGGCGAATATCAACGTACTTTTTATAATGGCAGTTTAGGTGGCAATCCTTATTTGTATCGATTTGTTGAGCTAGAAGACGATGTAGAAAACTGGGGCGTTAATGTTAACAAAGTTTTTTACTTTGATAACGCCGAAGTTGAAATCGCGGGCGGCGGCTATTTTGTTGAAAAAACGCGTGATTACCGCACAGACTTTTTTAACTATCGCTTCAGCCAAACACAGTCTTTAGATTTAGCACAAAGTGAAGAAGAAGCACTGTCAATTGGTAGTTTCTTTGCTAATGATGCTGTGATCGATTCAACGGATGTAGAGTTATTGTTTCAAGAACCGACAGCCGATGATTACCTAGCAGCGCAAATGATTGATGCTTATTACGGCTCTTTTGATATCACTTTTGCTCAAGATTGGCGTCTAAGTGGTGGTGTGCGTTACGAGGACTTCCGCCAAGTTGCCCTTGCTTTTTCTCGCTCAGCATTTGATCCTGCTTTATTGGCAGATAAATTAAGTGCAGATGCGATAAAACAAGCAAGTGTGATGGAAGATGAGTATTTTACTTCATTATCTATGACATATAGCCAGCAGTCGTACCAAGTTCGTTTTGGCTATGGCAGCACGGTTGTTCGTCCTGATTTGCGTGAGCTAAGCCCTGTTCAATTCCAAGATCCGTTGACTGGTTATCGAACGCTTGGTAATCCATTCTTAGAATCTAGTTACCTAGATAACTTTGATGCACGTATCGAATTTTATATGGACAATGGTGACAACTACTCAGTTGGCGCATTCTATAAAGATATAGATAACCCAATCGAAGCATTATTAACCGAAAGTGACGGTCGTTTTACTCTGCAGTTTGATAATGCAGATACAGCTTATGTTTACGGTATAGAAGCTGAATGGTTAACTGAGTTGCATAGTGATTTATTAGGAGGTGCTTTTTTTACTTCTGGTAATTTAACGGTTAGTGATTCAGAAGTTGAAATTGCAGAAGAACAGCGCGCCGACCTTACAAATCTAAAGCGACGTATGACTGGCCACTCAAAGTATGTTGCCAACCTACAATTGAATTACGATTCGCATGATGGCATGCATCAAGCTTCATTTATTTATAACGTATTTGGTGACCGTATTTTAGCTGCGGGTGTTAACAACTTTGATGACGCTTACGAACAACCTTTAAACTCGTTAGACATGGTTTATAGTTACTACCCAACGTTTAATACCACATTAACACTTAAAGTGAAGAATATGTTGGGACAAAACTTTGAAGTAGAACAAAATGATGTGCTAATTCGTTCTCAAGAAACGCCTAGAGAACTGAGCGTCAGCTTTAGCTACGAGTTTTAAGTAAAAGCCCAAGGATAGGATTTATAACAACGCCTAACTACTTATTAGCCCTGTATTTTGTACAGGGCTTTTTTATGTGTATGAAAAATATTTAAGTTACAGTTTATTGACTAGTTTTAGTGTGCTGGTGGTGTTAGCTTAAGGCTGTAAAAATTAAATCTCACGCAATGAATTTTTAATTTTTAATGTATAGGCTCCTTTTATGAATCAAATAGTGGAACAAACAATGAAAAAAGTAGGATTAGTCGGATGGCGCGGCATGGTAGGCTCAGTATTACTAGAGCGAATGAAACAACAACATGATTTTGCACATATCGACACCACCTTTTTCACCACCTCACAAGCAGGTCAGCTTGGCCCAGAGTTAGCAGGTCCAGCTAAACCGCTTTTAGATGCTAGTGATATTTCTGAACTTGCAAAAATGGACATTATTGTTACCTGTCAGGGTGGCGATTATACCAATGCGGTGTACCCAAAATTACGTGAATCGGGTTGGGATGGCTATTGGATAGATGCAGCCTCTGCGCTGCGTATGAGCGACGACAGTATTATCGTACTAGACCCTGTTAACAAAGATGTCATTGAACAAGGGCTTGAGCAAGGCGTTAAAACCTTTGTAGGTGGTAACTGCACGGTTTCACTTATGCTACTAGCACTGGGTGGTTTATTTGAGCACGACCTAATTGAATGGGTAAGCCCAATGACTTACCAAGCTGCGTCGGGCGCCGGTGCGCGAAATATGAAAGAGCTTATTGCCCAAATGGGGGCTATTCATGCAAGTGTCGCACAGCAATTAGATAATCCAAGTTCAGCTATTTTAGAAATTGATAAAATAGTCAGCGAAAAAATGGCATCGAGTGATTTGCCACAAGACCAATTTGGTGTGCCACTGGCAGGTAGCTTAATCCCATGGATTGATGTGCCTATGCCAAGCGGTCAATCAAAAGAAGAATGGAAAGCGCAAGTAGAAGCCAACAAAATTTTAGGCTCATCTAAACAGCCTGTGCCTATAGATGGTTTATGTGTACGTATTGGTGCAATGCGCTGTCATAGCCAAGCGATGACAATTAAACTACGTGAAGATATTAGTGTAGAAAAAATAGAAGAAATTTTAGCTTCGCACAATGAGTGGGTTAAAGTTATTCCTAATCAGCGCGACATTACCAGTACCGATTTAACACCAGTTAAAGTAACCGGTACGCTGAGTATCCCTGTTGGTCGTATTCGTAAACTCGCTATGGGGCCAAAATACATCAGCGCCTTTACCGTGGGCGATCAGCTTTTATGGGGTGCAGCGGAGCCACTTCGCCGGATGCTACGAATTATTGTAGACGGTGAGTAAGTTTCTAGTTCATCAAGTTAAAGGGTTAGCAAATTGCTAACCTTTTTTATTGCCTCTTCGAAACATTCTCATATTATTTCTTGCTCAACCCTTTTAGTCACACTATATTCTTAAGAGTGTTTTTAGAGGTTAACTTCATGAATATATCAAAAAAATTAAAGCTCTCTTTTGCATCTGCAATTGCCTTGCCGTTATTAATTATAGCTGCTTTAGTTATTTCCCAAACCAGAGAGCAAGCACTTGATAATTTTTCTCAGTTAAGTGAACGTGAAGCCCGCCAAGTTGATAATGCAATTACTATGTTTTTTGCTGAAATTGCTAAAAACGTGGACTACTTAGCCTCCCACCAAACGATTAAAAATGCCCGTGAAAACATAAAAACGCATATGAATGTTGGCACTAAGGTAATGCTTGATCACCCTAACCAAAGTCCGACGGAGCAAGCTGCTTACAGTTTATTTAATCATTTTGGCGAGACGCATCCTGGGCTTGCTTATATTTACATGGGGAATGAACAAGGTGGTTATATTCAATGGCCAATGGGAAACGTAAACGCCAATTATGATCCTCGTCAGCGCCCATGGTACAAAACAGCTAAACAAGCGAACGGTAAAACAACCCGTACTAATGCGTATTACTGGGCTGCTGATGATTTAGTGATTGTGTCCACGGTTAAAGCTATTATTGATAACGGTGAATTAATTGGTGCTCAAGGGATGGATGTTTCATTGGGCGGGCTTACCGATATTATTGCCGATATTAAATTAGGCGAAACAGGTTACTTAATGTTGATTGAAGACAGCGGCAGTGTGCTGGTGGATGTGAAACACCCAGATTACCGATTCAAAAACCTAGCAGATATTGAGGGGGCTAAATACGCCGATTTAGCTAAAAATAGCAAAGGCCTGTTTGATGTAGATATTGATGGAAAACAGTATATGGCCAATATTTATACGTCTCCCATTTTAGGTTGGAAGTTTATTGGGGTGGTAGAGAAGTCTGAGGTAATGAGTGCGGCCAATGCGATGGCGTACACCATTTTAATTATTAGCGCGATATTAATTGCCGTATTTGTTGCGATAGCGAGTTATATTTCTAAACTTATTTCTGCTCCAATTGTTGAGGTGAGCGATGGTTTAACTGAAATATCGCAAGGCGGCGGTGATTTAACCCAGCGCTTAACAATAAAAACAAAAGATGAAACCGCTAAATTAGCCACCAGCTTTAACTTATTTTTAAATTTGATCAGTGAGCTGGTGAAACAAATTAATGAATGCGCACAAAATGTTAGTAAAACCTCATCGCAAACATCATCACAAGCAGCTCAACTAACAAGCTCTACTAGCCAACAACAACAAGCTTTAGAAATGGCGGCAACGGCTATTAATGAAATGGCTGCCACTGCTAATGAAGTGTCGAGTAGTTGTGCGAATGCGGCCGATTTAGCGGTTCAAACACAACAAGCATCAGATTTAGGGCAATCGGTTATTACACAAACCGTAGAAAGTGTGGTGCAGCTCTGTGATGTAATAAATAATGCCTCAGCAGACATTACTCAACTCGATACTGAAAGTGAAAATATTATGTCGATTTTGAGCGTTATTCGTGGCATTTCAGAGCAAACTAATTTACTAGCATTGAATGCTGCAATTGAAGCTGCGCGAGCTGGTGAGCATGGGCGTGGTTTTGCAGTGGTTGCTGATGAAGTTCGTGCGTTATCACAACGTACTGCAGAGTCGACCGAAGAAGTAGCATCGCAGCTTGATAAGTTACGCACGATGTCTTCTAAAGTCTCTAAAGACATGGAACGCAGCATAGAAACCACCAATAAAACTGTAGAACTTGCGCATTCTGCGCAACAACAGTTTAGTGAGATCACGGCATCTATTGTTAATATTAGTGATTTAAATACGCAAATAGCCACCGCTGCTGAAGAGCAGCAACACGTCGCTGAAGACATCAATCGAAATGTGACAGAAATTAAAAACTCGGCTGATGAGGTGAGTGATATTGCTGTTAGCACCAGTGAGAATGGCAATGAAATGAGTCGTCTTTCATCGATATTAACTGATTTAGTAGGTAAGTTTAAAGTATAAACAATAGGGCAAGTGCATACTTGCCCTATTCAATCTGCTACTTATTTTTGAGTAATTGTTTTAACTCTGCCAGTTGTGCTTTCAATTCGTTTACTTGGCCTTGGGTTGCGGGCAGTGAGTCTGTATCGGCTTGCTCTTCTCGTGCATTGCGATGCTCTTCACTCATTACTTCTAAAATAGCCCCCACCATCATATTTAAGAATACAAATGCAGTTAAAAAGATAAAGGTTAAGTAAAAAATCCAACTTAATTTGTATACCGCCATGGTTTCGTACATCACGTCGGTCCAATCTTCGAAGGTGGCGATTCTAAACAAGGTAAGCATAGAAATAGACACATCGCCCCACAGTACTGGGTTTATTTCAGCAAACAACATGCTACCTGTGGCAGCATAAATATAAAAAATCACAAACATTAGCAGCGCGATATAGCCCATTTGCGGGATGGCTTTTATTAGTGAGTTCACTAATAAGCGCAGCTCTGGGATCATAGACACTAAACGTAGTACGCGGAAAATGCGTAGTAGTCGAGCAATAAAAATAGTCGAGCCTGCCGCAGGGTATAAACTACCTATCACTATAATGAAGTCAAATATGTTCCAGCCTTTGGAGAAAAAGTCTTTGATCCCTTTACTGGCAATATAACGAATAACCAATTCGATTAAGAAAAACACCGTAATGCCTATATCCATCCAATGTAGAAATAGCTCAGCAGTAGGGTGTAATGAATAGGTATGTGCACCCACGGTCAGTGCAGAAACCACAATAACTGCAATAACAAATGATTGAAATAATTTACTTTTATCGATACGCTGGAACAGCTCTTGTAACTGCGACAACATCATAACGTGCCCTTAACGGTTATAAATATAAAACCAGTGCAATATACAGCAAAAGTAACGAAAATTAGTAGTTTTCCGGTGAAAATATAAGGAATTTTGAATGTTAAATAATAACTTAAAGTATCTACTTTCGTTATCTGTAATCGTAGTGTTAGCAGGGTGTAGCAGCGATAGCCGCTATCATGAAATTCAATCAGCCCGATTAGGTGAGTGCAGTCATATGGCCGACAAGGAATACCATGAATGTGTTAAACAACAACAAGACAGCTACAAAGAATTCAAAAAACAACAAATCGCCGAGCAGTAATAAACCATGACCAAAACCCAAAAGCAGCTAGATAAACGTATTCGTCAGCAATTAACACTGGCTTGCGAGCAAATAAAAGATAACGTTGAGGGCTTTAGCTTTCTTACTCACTCGGTTGATTTAAACAATTTACCTTCTAAGTTTACTGTAAGTTGTTATTTTATTGATGATATTGCACTAGAGCAGGCTAAACAAAATAACCAGCTAGATTACATTGTGCAGCTTATTTGTAATGCATTAGCTAGTTTAAATATTCATATAAAAAACAATGCTATTTCATTTCTTAAGCAGTAAAAATCGGTACTGTGTTTTTGTTTGATTATCCCTCATTTTAAGCTGTATTTGGCATTTATGGTCTTAGTAAAAGCTTTAATATGGAGAGATTCTATTAAGCAGGCTATAATCGCAAAAAATTGTAATAGAGATTAAATATGGCCGTTCCAACACGCTCGCAAATAACGCCAGGCACAGAGGTTAATATTGTGCTTAAACAAGATCAACGCAGTGGTACTTTAACCAATGGTATTGTGTCGCGTTTATTGACCAAGTCACCTAATCACCCGCACGGAATAAAAGTACAATTAGAAGACGGCCAAGTGGGTCGGGTAAAAGAGATCATTGCATGAGTGAGTTAACCTTAACTGATTTTTGGCGACTGGTTACAGTGGAAGATAAAACCGCAGAGCCTGATTCAGTGTGCCAATCGCTTAAGTCGGCACTGAGTGATTTATCAGATGAGCAATTAATTGAATTTGATAAGCAGTTTAGTATTTGTATGCGTCAAAGTTATACCTGGGATTTATTTGGTGCCGCGTTTGTTATGGCGGGCTGTAATGATGAATATGGTTTTTCAGAATTTCGTTGTTGGTTAATTTCTCGTGGTGAAGCCGCATTTAAAGCTGCACTAGAAAACCCAGATAGCCTCGCTCAGTGCACGCCGCTTTATTTTTTAAACGAGCAACCTTATCCGTATTTAGATGAGTATGACCTAATTGCAGGTTTGTTATATGAAGAACGTAACGACGATGAGTTACCCTTTATCCCATCAGGACTTGAACAACCTAAAGGTAAGCGCTTTAAAGACAAACCTAAGTTTTTAAAACAAAATTACCCGCAATTATTTGCTAAGTACTGGCAATAAACTCAGCTTATTATCAATGCATTACTTAATCACAGGTAATGCATTTTACTTCCTCCTTTAGATAATAAAGCTTACACCTAGATTAATCGTATTTGTTGTTAGCTACGTATTTTAATTTAGTTTTTGCGCGGCAGTTCATAACCTAACGACTTCGCATCTTTTATAGTAAATCTCTGTTATAGTTAGAAATAGCTAAGGCATTGTCACATTGCTTGATCATGGTTGATACACGAGGATAGAGCTTATAATGAAATGTTTCACACTGGTTTTACTTACCATAAGCCTTTTTAGCTGTTATGCAGTGGCAGGCCCAAGTAATAAAACTCGTTTTATCCCACTGTTAAAAACTAAGCTGGGTAACTACGAAGTTACCTCAAGTAACTCGGGTTTGTGCACTAATAGTCGATTGCAATTTAATAACCCTGAAGATCCTGAGCAAGGTTTTAGCTTAGGTAAAGAGATTTTGTTTAACTCATTACATAATGGCACTCGTACTATTCAAAAGCCTAATTATTGTTTTATTACCAGCTCACTTAAATACAAAACTAATGGCCTCGAAAATGGTTTACGTATGAGCCGATGTGATAATCCAATTCACGAAAGAACCATTAAACAATCTATTACTTTTTTAACCGATAACACCCTTAAATACACCTTAGATAACCCAAGTGTAGAATGCGAATTTATTAAAGTTGCTGACTAACACTGTATTTTAGGAATATCGCGCCAACGTGTTGTGTATTGCGGCGATAAAAAAGCTCTATTCATATGCCAGCGTTCATTTAGTTGGCTGCTTGCTACGCTAAGCATTCCTTTCCCAAAGCGATGATTTATCGCATCTAAGCAGCCCATTAACTGCGGGTTATCGGTTTGTTTCTCAAATAAAGTATGTTGTTGAAACTGCTGTGGGCTAAGCTCTAATGCACCCACTCCACATTTATAAAAACGAATACCCGGCTGATATATCTGCTCAAAACTCTTTGATACTGCACTTGCTATAACACGGGTATCGTTAGTGGGCGGATCAAATTGATGCATAGCTGACTTTTTATAAAAGGCTTGCTCATGTGACGAGCTGGCGGCAAAAATATAAATACGATGAGTGAGCGACTGTTGCGCTCTTAATTTTTGTGCAACCACGCTGGCATGATTTATTAATGCGGTTCTCACTGCATCAGGATCGTTAAGGCGCTGGCCAAAACTACGCGTTGAAAAAATAGCTTGTTTGTCTTGGCGAACATCATCCCAGTTTAAACAGGTAATGCCATTGAGTTCGTTAATTGTGCGCTCAAGCACCACGCTAAATTGGCGACGAATTGTTTTTGGACTTTGCTGAGCTAGTTGCCATGCGGTATTAATATTCATTAGCGCCAGTTTTTTAGCTAAACGTTTGCCCACTCCCCATACATCCTGGCAGTGCATTTGCTGTAAAATAGTTTGTCGGCTTGCTTCATCATCAATCACGGCAACCCCATTAAAGCCAGTTAGCTTTTTAGCAGCATGATTCGCGGCTTTGGCTAAGGTCGGTGTTGGCCCAAAGCCAACTCCAACAGGGAGTTTGGTTTCGCGCCATACTGTACGTCTAATTAGCTGTCCGTAGTGGTGCCAATCAGTAATTAATGGCTGATAGCCTTTAAAGTGCAAAAACGATTCGTCAATACTGTAAATATGCTGGGTATCACAAAAGCGAGCAATAACGTTCATCATTCTATCGCTTAAATTAGCGTATAGTTCGTAGTTAGATGAGCGCACCACCACCTGATGTTTTGCTAGTAATTGCTTTACTTTAAAATAGGGGCCAAATTTAGGAATATTAAGCTTACGGGCAATAGGGCATACCGCACATACGCAGCCATCGTTATTGGTAAGCACCACTACTGGTTTTGAACGAATTGCGGGGTCAAATACCTTTTCAGCACTGGCATAAAAAGCAACCGCATCAACTAAGGCATACATGAAAGTATCTCAGGGCTTTGCCGATGTAACCTAATTGAGCGAGTTACCACGCCTTCAAGCTGAAATTCATCAGACTCGGTTAATTGCACGGGTTTATAAGCAGCAGAAGCCGAGAGCAGCCGCGCATTGGTTTTATCTAGCAACTTACATACAAATAAACCATTTAAGTTCGCCACAATAACATCGCCATCTTTAGGAATCTCTGCACGGTCAACTAACAGTAAGTCGCCCTCAAAAATACCAATTTCTTGCATAGAGCACCCTGATGCAACGCCAATAAATGTAGCATCTGGGTGTTTTATTAATAGCTCGTCAAGTGATATCCCTAACTCACTATACTGCGCTGCAGGCGATTCAAACCCGCAAACACCGGCCTCTATATAAATGGGAATAACAAACATAACACAACCTAAAACGCATGTACTGTATAAGTGTACAGTATATGCGTTTTGTATCAGTTATGCCAAGTAATGAATGGTAGATCAATCCATGTTTTTGATCATTTGTTGGGCAGTATGTAAAAAGTCATTGATTTGCTGTGGGTTTAAGTTTTTACACATTTGCGCATTTACTTGCTGCTCGGCGGCTAATAGCTTGTCATAAAGCGAGCGACCTTCAGAGGTAAATGACAAAATAAAACAGCGCTTGTCGTGCTCACTGGCATCTTTGTTAATTAACTTTAATGCGATTAGCTCTTTCACTAAGCGTGCTATTTGGGCCTTGTCGCGCTGGGTCTGATTAACAATATCGTTAGCAGTGCACTGAGTTGTTGTTGCAATAATATGAAAGCAACGTACGTGCATTGCGTTTAAGCCAAGCTCGCCCGCATTAATCGCTTCGCGTATGGTAACGCGATAATTTTGCATTAAAGCAAATAATGTATTGGCTAATGAGATATGCATAGGGAATCCATGATGGTTGACAAAGTCAATTAAATTGATATAGTTGATTTTATCAACCAATGGGGCGTTGTGCAATTCATCTTTTTTAATGAGGTAAATTTATATGGGTAAAAAAGTACGCAAAGCAACAGTATTAAGCACAGAGCAAATAACCCCACATTTACAGCGCATTATTGTTGGCTCCGATGAGTTTAACGACTTGAACGCTCAATATATTGGTAACTACGTAAAGGTGCTTATTCCGCAAAATGGCCGCGTTGATTATAATATTAAAACTTCATGTATGCGTTCATACACTATAAGGCATGTTGATGAGCACACCGGCGCACTTACCCTCGATTTTGTAATTAATATGCACCAAGGTCCGGCAACTAATTGGGCTAAAAAAGCAAAAGTAGGCGATGAGGTAGGTATAGCAGGACCAGGCCCTAAAAAGCTTGATAATTATGAACACTCACATTACATACTACTTGGCGATTTAACTTCGGTTAATGCAATTAAAGGCTACGTGCAACAACTGCCTAAAAACGCAAAAATTGACGCGGTTATTCATGCACCAACAAACGATGATGTGATCAGCTTAGAGTCGCCGCGAGATGTAACTTGGTTAATAACACATAAACCAGATACAGATGTGATAAACGCATTAAAATCGGTGCCGCTTAGTGAGCAACAACCTATTGTATTTATGGCACTAGAGGCCGGATTAGTACGCAAAGCAAAAACCGTATTAACTGATGAATTAGCGATACCTCGCAGTCAAATTGTTTCATCGGGTTATTGGAAAAAAGGCCTTGATTCAGAAGCCTATAAACTAAACCGCCAACAAGCTGCAGCTAAAAATAGCTAACTTTGTTATCACTCAATCGCAACACCTTAGCGTTTCAAGATAAGCTGCCTTGAATTGGTGTAATGTACACCCATCTCTTACTTTAGATTTATTATTTATGGCTAGCACGTCATAAATCGCTATTTAATTTGGAGATGCTACTTTGTTATCAACTATCCCTTTTTCATTACTTGAACTGGCGCCTATGCAAAAAGGGGCCACGGTTAGTGACACCTTAAACAAAAGTACAGCCTACGCACAAAAAGCAGACCAATTAGGTTTTAACCGTTTTTGGTTAGCCGAGCATCATAATATGCCTGGGATTGTTTGTGCCGCCACTTCAATTTTAGTAGGGCACATAGCCGGCAACACTAAAAAAATACGCGTAGGGTCGGGTGGAATTATGTTACCTAATCATGCGCCTTTAGTTGTGGCTGAGCAATTTGGCACCTTAGAGAGTTTGTATCCTGGTCGAATTGATTTAGGGCTAGGGCGTGCCCCAGGTAGCGATCCGGTGACCAGTCGCGCCTTAAATAACGACATTAGCCGCGCTGAAAACTTTCCTAATGAAGTGAGCGAGTTACAAACACTATTAGGCCCATACGAGGGAGCTAAGCGTGTACGAGCAATACCCGGTGAAAACACTAATGTGCCTATTTGGCTTTTAGGCTCAAGTTTATTTAGTGCCCAGTTAGCAGCGCAAAAAGGATTACCCTATGTATTTGCGGGGCACTTTGCACCGCGTTTTGTACATGATGCAATAGCCTTATATAAACGAGAATTTAAACCATCAAATGTATTAGCTAAGCCTTATGTAATGTTGGCATTACCTTTAGTGGCTGCCGATACAGATGAAGAAGCACAATACTTATCAACAACTTCAAAACAGCGGGTACTGTCGTTAATCAGAGGCGATGAGTTGTGGTTAAAGCCCCCAGTTGAAACAATGGAAGGCTTGTGGAGCGAACAAGAGCGTACTCATGTTGAGAGCTTTTTAGGATTAAGTGTTACTGGTGGGCCAGCGAGTATTAAACACAAATTAGAAATGATCGTGAACCAATTAGAGGTCGATGAGCTTATATTCACCAACGATTTATATGACGATGAAAAACGTCATCGTGCGTTAAAAATACTAATGGAAATAAAGAATTAAGCTGTTTATTAAGCAAGCGTACACGCAACCATAGTTACACTAATAACCAAATAGAGAATCGAGTAAAGATTGAGTAAAAATAAATGATTTATATTTTCAATCGAACTGATTCAATTAATCTGTTTTAAGGATTTAATCAAGCACGTTAAAATAAAACCATATTCCGTTAAGTTAACAACTAAGAGGTACACCGTGAAATCTCAAATAAATGTTGCTCCACACACATTCAATAAGCCTATGCACCCTAAAACTGCATTGATTGCTGAAGGTGGAGGGCAGCGAGGGATATTTACAGCCGGTGTACTTGACGCGTGGTTAGAGCAAAATTACGACCCGTTTGATTTATTTATAGGCACGTCTGCTGGCTCGCAAAATTTAACCAGTTATTTAGCGCGTCAAAAAGGCTACGCAAAACGCTTGATCAGAGGGCTTTCGCGTCATAAACGTTTTTTTCAGTTAGGTCGAGGCCTAATGGGTAAGCACATTGTTGACTTAGATTGGTATTTCGAAAAAACCACTGAGGTTAATAGAGCATTAGACTTTAAAACGGCAAAAAATAGCCTTGGTGATAGAGAACTCCTGATCACTACAACCAATGCGCGTGATCGTAAACCGTATTATTTATCTCCTACTGGCGATGGTAAACACTGGCGAGAACTATTAAAAGCGTCAAGTGCTTTACCTTTTTTGTATAAACAAGGTGTTCAACTCACTCCTTGGTTAGGCTCAAAAGCGGCAAACGAAGCACATTTAGCTGCAGAGCAATCGAATGAAGATTTTTATTTAGATGGGGGCTTAGCTGCGCCATTGCCTGTACGCGAAGCTTATAACCGTGGCGCACGAAAAATCGTGGTAATAAGAACCGTTGATGAGAATTTTCAAGCGCAAACTGCATGGGTTCAAAAATTGAGAACACTTGCGAGTGCTTCGGGATATTGCCCAAAAACTCTCGACTATTTGTTACAACATGAACAAGCGTACTTAGACGAGCTTGAATTTATTGCTAATCCCCCAGATGATACTGAAATTATTCAAATTTTTGCTAACGAAAAACTACATAGCAAATTGTTAGGCAGCTCTAATGATGACCTCAGATTTGATCATAAATTAGGCTTGAAAGCGGGTCGTGATTATTTAAAAAACTATCATACTGAGTTAAACCGTTTCAGTGAGCCGAAATACGCAATGTAAGCTAGCCACTAGGGCGTTTATAGCGCTAATTAACAAGTCGCATGCAAAGCAATATGCACCTACTGTATATTGCTTTGGCGTTAAACTTAGCCTGTAATTTTAACGGATTAATAAAAAATACTAATCAAACTAAAACAACTCAAGCTAGCGTAATTACCACACTGTAACGCATCATATTAATAATAAAACCAGTCTAGCATCATAACTCAACCACCAATCTCAGTTCATAAACTCACTGTGAGTCGACTAACCCTGCACAAAATTTAACAAAGCGTACTATTCTTATGTTGGAAATATAAGAGGTCGTATAATTTTAACGCAAGGCTTAGTGCTGCGTCGTTTGAAGCTACAAATATATTATTGATTTTTTTATAAAAAACGATAAGGTGTGAATGTGGTTTTATATTCATGATAACTGAAATAAAATTCACATGGTGTGCAGTGCGTTTATTGTTTTAAACACCTAAAAATATAAATGTAGAAGCAAGCGGATATAAAAATAACAAATAAAGGACGGGTGATGTTTGAAACAGTAGTAAAAAGTGTCAATGGCCTTTTATGGGGCGAAGGGCAAGTACTTATTTACATTCTCCTATTTACCGGAATATGGTTTTCAGTACGCTTAAAAGCAATTCAACTAGTTAAATTTAAGCACATGTTTAGCCTGCTAAAAGGCAGTAGTAAGTGTAATAAAAACGATATTTCATCATTTCAAGCGCTCTGTACGGGGCTGTGTGCCCGAGTAGGCACAGGTAATTTAGCCGGAGTGGCTGTAGCAATATCACTCGGTGGTAGCGGCGCCATATTTTGGATGTGGGTCATTGCTATACTGGGCATGGCAACCGGATTTGCAGAAAGTATTTTAGGCCAGGTATATAAAATTCGCGACAGCAATGGCGAATTCAGAGGTGGCCCTGCGTACTATATTCAACAAGGCTTAGGCAGTCGTGCATTTGCTATTGTGTTTGCCGCCTGTTTATTTTTAGGTTACGGCTTTACCTTTAGCGCCATGCAAACCAACACCATTACTGATGCACTCAATTACGCATTTGAAATACCCACTTTTTACTCAGGTGTTGTGATCACACTTTTAGCAGGCTCTATTATTTTAGGGGGCTTTAAAGCCATTGCCCGATTTGCCGAGCGAGTAGTACCTGTTATGGGCATCGTGTTTGTGCTTGTTGCTGTAGTAATTACACTGATTAACTTCACCCAAGTACCTGCCATGCTTAAAGATATATTTTTATCAGCGTTTGGCTTGCAAGAAGCTGGTGCAGGCGCCATGGGTGCAGCCATTAAAAATGGTATACAACGCGGTTTATATTCTAATGAGGCTGGCGCGGGAAGTGTGCCGCATGCATCGGCTAGTGCCAGTCCAATGCCAAACCACCCAGCGACACAAGGCTACATACAAATGTTAGGGGTGTTTTTCGATACCATCGTATTGTGCAGTTGTACTGCGGTTATTATTTTATTGGCCGATGTAGATATAAGCGGTGAAATGGAAGGCATACGCTTAACACAAAGCGCTATGACCTCACACTTAGCGCAAGGCGGCGTGTATTTTGTAGCCGCTGCCATTACTTTATTTGCTTTTACCTCGGTAGTTGCTAACTACGCCTACGCCGAAAGTAACCTCCACTTATTTAAGCTCGATAACAAAGTAGGGCGCAGTATTTATACTTTGCTTTATTTATCAATGATGTTGTGGGGCGCATCAGCCACCTTAAAACAAGTATGGGATTTAGCTGATATTGCTCTAGGGTTAATGACAGTAGTAAACGTAATCGCTATTATACTACTCACACCGACTATTTTGTCTGTTACTAACGACTACCACGCACAAAGAGACAAAGGCATAGAGCCTGAGTTTAAGGTAAAAAACGTAAAAGTGCAGGGCAAATGTGAAGACGGAATTTGGGATTAAGATTAAAGTTTAAACTTGTTGTTGTTGCATAAGTATTCATTTTTAAATTTGGCTTTAACAACATTAAACTGCGACTCTACAGGTAGTATTTTTAGATGATCGACATTTATGCGGGTAAAACTGCAGCAAAAATAATAAACGAACAAGGTTTTAAACCCGAGTTTTTTACCTCGTTTTTAGGGGCAAGTGGTGGCCCTAAATGGTTTACCTTATTTGGTTTAGACAAATATATATTTGGCGAATTTTTTAAACATCGCACCCAACCGCTTAATTTAATTGGCTCATCTGCAGGGGCTTTTCGTTCAGCGTGTTTTGCACAAAACGATCCAGTTGCAGCCATTAAGCGGTTAGCAAAATCGTATTCACAAACCCGATATTCTAGTAATAAACCAACGCCCGCTGAAATTACACTAAAAGCCCGCGCATTATTAGATGATGTATTTGGTGATGATGGCGTTACTGAAATTATAAATAATCCTGTTTTTAAAGCGCATTTTATTGTCGCAAAATCTAACGGGTTTATTGCCAGCGAACATAAATTAATACAGCTTTTGGGTTTATCAAAAAGTTATATGCTTAACAGAATTAATCGAAAATTATTAGGCTCGCAATATGAGCGTTTTATTTTTGGCGCGCCCAATAGTGATTTAAGTATTACTGACAGCTACAATTTTAAAACCAAAAATATCGCACTCACACAAACAAATTTAAAAGATGCCTTATTGGCATCGGGCTCTATACCACTAGTAATGCAAGGTATAAAAAATATTGCCGGTTCGCCACCAGGGATTTACCGCGATGGCGGCATTATTGATTACCACTTTGATTTAAAAATTAATAACCCTGGCTTAATTTTATATCCACATTTTAATTCAGATCCAAAGGCAGGGTGGTTCGATAAAAATTTAAAACGAAAAGTGTCACCACAAAATTACGACAACGTTGTGATGATCACCCCATCAAAAGAATTTATAGCCGGCTTACCTTACGGAAAAATCCCAGACAGAAACGACTTTACTGATCTCGATGCCGACACCCGCATTAAATATTGGAATACCGTATTTAGTGAAACGGAGAAATTAGCTGAAGCGTTTGATAATGATTTAAAAAGGAAAAATTAAAATGCATAAGAGGATTAAATTAGATTGCGGCATTACGGTTGATATAGATAGAGCTCCAGATAAATGTCCTATTTGCAATCAAGCACAATTGCCAGCAAATATTTTTGCAAAACTCACTGGTGATATTGAAAATAGAAAAACAAAACTGGAACTTGTTATGGAGTGCATGAACCTAAGTTGCGCACGATTTTATATTAGCCGTTACAGTAAAACTCACGGAACATATAATCATAATTTCAAATTTGATCATTCAATTACTAATGTCTTTAATGCTCCAAATATTGGACAAGAAATAGTTAATACTTCAGAATCATTTGAAAAAATATTCACTCAAGCTAGTGAAGCTGAGTCTAAACAATTGGATGAATTGGCAGGTATTGGCTATAGAAAAGCCCTTGAATATTTAATTAAAGATTATTGTATAAGTATAAAACCAGATAAAGAAGAAGACATAAAATCAAATCAATTAAGTCGTGTTATAAATAATTATGTAACAGATGAAAATCTAAAAAACTGTGCAAACAGAGCTGTATGGCTTGGTAATGATGAAACACACTATGTTAGAAAATGGGAAAACCATGATCTTAAAGATTTAAAAATCTTAATTCAATTAACTTGTACGTGGATACAAAGCTCAATTTTGACAAAGAAGTATATGGATGAAATGAGTCGTGATTAGATAAATATAGGATGTAATGCTTTAGGGAATAGAATGACAACTCATAAATTACGGTACGTAATATTTAAGAAAAGGGCGAAAAGCCCTTTTTTATTAATCACTTACGATAACTGTCGTGGTTGACAGTGTGTCAATTTTTAGAAAAGTAATTTTTAAACGAAGTCGATACAAAAATATCTTAAAATTGAAGTAGTAATTGCTAATAAAAATAAAACCCATGGTAAAAAAAAGTTTGGAGACGCTTCGGTTAGAAAAGAAAATTTTATAAACCTCCAAATTATTAAATGAGAATAAATTCTTTTCTTTATTTTCAATAAATAAGGAACAATGTGATAATTCTGAGTGGGAAGGCTAATATAGTTATCTCTTGGGGTGTGATATTTACCTCTAACAATGAGATCTAATCTATTATTAGAATCATTAATAACGAAAGAACTTATGTTGAATGTAACTTCAACATCTTTAACGTTGCTTTTAAGGTGTTGCTTTAAAGAATCTTTATACTTCTGCTCATGGTTAGTCTTAAAATCATGATTAGCTATCTTCAATAATTTCTCATACGGATATGCTTCACTATTGTTGAGGTTAGAAAAAGTATTAAAAAATTCAATAAATGAAGTTTTAACCATTTCCTTAGAATTTAAATAAAATCGCCAAGCAAAATAAAATAATATGCCGTGCGTTAAGTATGGTAAGACCTCAGTGTTATGAATAGAGAAGTTAACAAAAGTTAATCTTATATTGTCATCTGTAGGTTCTAAGCCTAAAAGCCAATACAATATAAAAAAGAAGGAATATACAGTTAAATTTCTTGAATGATGGTTTGAATCAGTTGGCATAATCTCCCCTAAAAGGGAGAATTCCCCCTTAAATTAACTACCTGTTTTTATTGCAAGTTCACCTATAATATCCAGTAATTAGCTCTGCAAATCAAATAAATATTGGTCTTGTGTCTTATTTTGTTCTTTCAGTGTTTTATAAATGGATTCATGTTCCTTTGCTGACCACTTATATCGGTGAACGAGTTGAACATCAGACGGCTTAACTTTCACCAAGGTGTAAACATTGTGTTGTCGTGATAGGAAATTCTACAACCTGCCAATTGAAGGAGATAGGCTAAGTGACTTATTTAAATTAGCCAAAAAAGACAACCCATAAGTTATGGTACGTAATATTTAAGAAAAGGGCGAAAAGCCCCTTTTTATTAGTAGTTTATATTTGCTGTCATATGTGACAGTTTGACCTAGTTATTACCTTTAAGATTAAGAGTTTTAGTAGACATGTCTGGCGGATTTGAAGCTCTTTCACATGCACCATCCATCATGACTTTGTTAGTTTCGGTACGTGAAGAATTATATTCACCTCTCCAGAATGAACAAATTTCATTGTTAGTTCTCTGGGCATTCCTTATCACTGCTTCTCTTTGTGCGTTTTGCCTACTGATAATTTGATTGCGGTTTTTTTCTTTCAAAGCTTGAGTTTGAGCTCTAATTGATGCACTTTTAGCCTCTAACCTAGATTGCTTCATAGCTGAACTTGCAGCATCAGCAACAAGTTTTATTTTATATAAATCAACGGCTTCATCGACACCCCAAATTGTTAAACCAGCAAGAGTAAGTGAGAAGTATAGTTTTAAATAGTTTAATTCCATTTAGCTTCCTGTCCTTTCAGATATTTCACCAATAATATTAAGTAATTGGTCTTGTAAGTCAGATAAATAATTATCCTGTGTTTTATGATTTTCCTTAAGGGTTTTGTACATAGATTCTGACTTTCTAGCAGACCATTTATAACGATGAACGAGCTGAACATCAGAGGGTTTAACTTCGCCCCAAGGTGTACTCATTGTATGATCATCTACAGAAATTTTACAGTCTGCCCATGCTCCAGTAGCAGGTAAATAACCTCGATAAATAATAGCTGTTAGTTTTTCTACTGGGAGACTGGCTTTACCTGATTTCACATAGCGCCTTACTTGCCTTTCACTTACGCCCAGTTCTTTGGCACCTTTTGCATAATCATAGCCAAATAAAGAAAGAAACTGTTTATGAAATTCTGATTTAAACATTGTGATTTTTACTCCTTTTAAAAAAATCACAATGATTAATCATTATCTAACTCCGAATAGGTTTATCAAGGGCGCAAGCGCGGTATCGAGTAACTAAGGGCAGGGGTTGCGCTTCGCTTAGTTACGACCGATTTACGTTAATGCTAAATTAATATTTGTGTGCGGTCTACATGGCTAAAGCCATAAGTGTATTAAACAGCCTTTTTCATACGGCCAGTTGTAATGCTTCGAGCCATAAAAGGTATATGGTCAGGGTTATCAATCAAAAACTCTACCATCTGCTTTATCTCAATTTCTGAGTTATCAGGTATCCAAAGGGTTACTTTTTTTAACCCTTTGCCTTTTTGCTTTTGTTCGTACTTTTGATTTCTAGTCATAGTGTCACCAGTGACGGGGTTGTTATGTATGTAATTGACTGTGTAGCAAGGACACCTCCCGCGAGCGGGCCCCTCCTCGCTACTCTGTCAATTCATTACTTTCATCGAATACTTCCACTGTTGGAGAATCGCATGTTAAAAAATCATGATAAGAGTTATATTTAATTTCAATCATACAGCTAGACCTAACAACTACTGAATAGCCTGCAAGCATTAAGTCCCTAAGTGATAAATTAAATATGTGCTGTCCATTTTGGCTAGCGCTTAGATAATAGTTTTTAGTTAACTTGCCTAGTTCGGTATATTCTCCCCAACCAGCAATATGAAGCGCAACTTTATAAAATGGGTGCTTTTGTTTTTCTGGTTCACGTTCTTCAGGTTTAGGCACGTCTTTTGGTGCAGGGGCGCTTTTGTTTATTGGAATTTGTGAATGTGAAACAGTGTTGGGCGCTGGTTCTTGAGCGTTAACAGGTGAAGAAGTTGTAACAGCTGCCTGTAGTTCCTTTGTTTTTTTTGCTTTTTCTTCAAGACTTTCACCTCCTGAAAGAGCGCCAATTATTATAAATATACCTAAGGGAACTGTAATTACTGCGCCCCATATACTCCAGTGGTTATACCATTTTTTAATGTCTTTGGTTATGGCTTCCTGAACAGATTTATTATTCTTAGTATGGCTGGTATAAAATGGAAAATAACGGCTTTCATATACCCGTTCGTCAGTTCTGAATACAGATGAGTTTGTAGTACCTACGCCATCATGAACTTTTAAGATATATTTATCATCTTGCCCCATGTGGGATTTTTTTATACAGCGATATGACATTTGTATCATATCCCTTATATCTCGGTTTACTTTCCTAAAGTTCTGAGTAATTAGCATAATGTCAAAACCATAGTGACGGTGCATACTAAAAAACTCAGTTAGTTCTTTTTCAGTACCAGTACTGGGCATGGCCAAGTGGCACTCATCTATAAAAAAGTAAACTTTTTGGCCTTGTTCGTTTTGCCAGTTCTCGTATTGTAAATAATGGTCTTTCTTTGAAAATGGACGCTCACCGCCATAATTGTGAAATTCACCGTCTACTATTTCAATTAAGTCTCTGCAATATTCACCGTATACGTCACAAAACTTATCAACGTTTAGAGGTAAGTTTGTTACTACTTTGCGTTTATCTTTTGTGACTGTGGGTATGATATGAGTAACAACAGCTTCATAGCTTTTTCCTCCCCCTGGTTTACCTTGTATTCCGTTTATCATGATTAGCTCCCTAGTCTAGTAAATGGGATAAGTTGAAGTAATATGCGAATAGTTACAGCGGTCATAATCATAGTAAGCGCTTGGGGAACGCCAATAGATGACATAAACCACTGTAAGCCAGAGGGTATACCTGATAGATAAGAAGTTATATCTAAGGTATCAAAATATGAGTCCATACCAGTTAAAGCTAAATGTGAAAGGTCTAGTATCTGCTCAAAAATCCACGTAAATAAATCTTTGTAAATTTCATGAACAGATAAAACAATGCTCCAAAGAAACTGTTTAAATTCGTTCCAAGTTGTTGCTAACCAATCCAACATATTAACCTCCAAATATAATTCTGCGACAAACAAAAGCGGTAGTTATAAATATACAAATTCTTAAAAATGGCATTAAGCGCTCCCAGTTTGGATCTAAAGTTTTACAGCCCAAATTAACGAGTACATCAAAACAGATATTCATTTCTGGTGCAGAACCTCCAGAGGTAAGACGAAATTGTTTTAAAAAAACAAACAAACCAGTCTGAGAAATTAAATCGCTTTTTTCGTCCCAAACTCCCTGCCAACCATTTTCATAAGCTGATTCGTAAAAGCTAGAAGAACCCTCAGGGTTAAATGTATCGCCTATATCAGTTTCTGAAATTGAATCTAAAATACCTTTTGTATTACCCGCGATAACATCGGTATTTTCAGCAGTTAATTTGGTATTTTTTTCTACACCAGAAAGTAAGCCATTTGATTTATCTTGACCTTGCTTAATGCCCTGTATGCCTGAATTAATACCGTCTAGGGTTTGATTTGTTTTTCTAATATTTCCGCCTATAGAATCAAGCTCACCAATAACGCTATCTAAACGGGTATTAGTTTGAGTCATATCAGGAGTTTCAGGTGTTGGAGTTGTATTATCATCAGGTCTATTAGGGGTACATTTACCATTTTCACAAGTTTCATCTTTGTCAGGTACACCATTACCGTTTTTATCGTCAGGTATGCCATCACCATCTTTATCGTCATAAGTACAAAAATAAACACCATCCATAGAACCGCAACCATGAGGGCATTGGTATTGTTGTTGGCCGCTAACTACTATTGCGTTACAACCCTCGTTTGGGTCTACATCACATATAAGAACTTGGCCTTGGGAACCGTAGTTATAACAATTGTCGTCACCACCGTCAGGAGTTGGTTCGGGTGTTGGTTTGTCACCGTAGTCATTTTCATCACCATCACATGATTTACCAGTTGCAATGAAATTATCGTTACCTTGTTTAAATTGGCATTGTTGGCCTGTAGTTGGATTGGTATAACAAGCATTTTCACCAGATTGGCCAACGCCTGATTTGTTGGGTAAAAAAGAGTTATTGCCAAATTCTGAACAGGGTTCAGGTTCTGGTTGTTTTTCTAGCTCATAACACCAGTGACCATCAAATTCATCTTTAGGCCCATCAGGAAAGTCAGGGTTTTTACATTGATAAACAAGACCAGTTGATGGTGAAGTTAATGAAGACAATGAAGATAATGTATATAACCTAACATCTGGTTTAGTTGGAGATACTGAATGATATTCTTGTTTACATGTAACTCTATACCTATCAAATCTTATCTGTTCGGTAGTACATGATGGTGAACCCAAAGGTACATAAGGTGAAAAATCATCAGTTGGTGAGGGCAATAGTGAAGTATCAAGTGAGGATAAGGTTGCTGATTCACAAGCTGAAGTATCATCTTGAGGAACTGTAAATTGATTAGATGAATTAACAGTACAAAGTAAAGTTGGTTTAGTCTCAGAAGTAGCAGGAATCTTACCCAATTGAGTTTGAGCAGAAACAAAAAAAGCGCTCATAAGCGCCAGTGTATATATTAAAATTTTCATTGGCTGTTATCCCCAACCGAAATTTCGACAAACTATAAAACCAGCTAAAGCCCCTATCATCGCTATAATAGTGAGGATAAGGGCGACGATTAAGCCGCCCATAATTAACTCCTTAATTAAACCGCTTTGATAGCACGTTTACCTAAGATGCCACCTTTGAACGCCATTGCTACACCAACAACGATAACCATTGCACCTGTAACGAATGCTGCTACTGTTGTTAAATCTACTGCTGCGAATATATCAGCCATGATAATTTCCTTAATTTTAAAGTTGTTTTATAACCATTTTGGCGACCTTTGCTTTATAGGATAGGAAGCCAAAAAATATCATGAGGCCGAAGCCCCAAGTGAATGACCCTGCAATATCCAGAGCCGTTATCTGAATGCTTTCAACATATGAAGCCGCTTCATGTGAGGGTACGAGAACGTAACCAGAACATTGTTCAAGTGTTTCACTTGTAGCGGTTAACGTGCCGTCAGCATTCAGATAAATACATTGCATGACTAGCTTTTAACCTGCTTTGTTTCTGTAGGTAAGCTATGTAAGCGGAAACCTTTCCAATCCATTTGACGTGCTACGTTAGCACCTTCGTAATATTCAATATTGAGTAAAACAGGCTTTAAGCCCCAGCCGTTAGGGTCAGATTGCAAGCTTTCCAATTGCTGATAAGTACCATCGTTAAATTGGTCAGCAGATACCTTTACAGATAAAATTTGAGCTGGGTTTTTTGTGTGAAGTTTAAATTCGCCAGTTGTAGGCAGGGGAGCGCCTTTATCATCTGTACGATTTACTTTTACTAGGTCTGTAATAGCGCCTTCAATATTCATAATTTCTCCAATAGGGTTTAGTTTTATTAATAGTTACACTTAATGACACAAGTCCAAGCTCGCGACTTCGTCGCTCGAAATGTTGCCAGCCAGAGCTTCGTAATCCATGAATAAGCACATGTTTTGATAATCCTCAAGAACGCACGCTTCAAGGAACTGCATATCTTCATCACTAGGTGCGAATAAGCGGCCGTCATCGTGCCAACCTTGTATTTGTTCAGACACACCGCACATGATTTTACGTTGCGATTTAATATCTTTTTCAGTGAGTATCTGGGTAGTACCGCGTCGAGTAATTACAACAACAGCATCCCAAGCAACGCCTAAAATTCGGTTAGCTGGTTGGTCGCCATATTTAGTGGCAAAGTAGGGTGATTTAGATTCACTGCGGCTAACCTCACCAGTAATACGGTCAACAATATCGGGCAATTGGTAGTGAATGCGTAACGTTTGGTCTTTGCGTTTAACTTGTACGCCACCCATTGCAAGGCAAAATGCTTTCCAATCTGATGAATCAGCAGCTTGGCGTACCTTCTCAAGTGCGTATTTTGAAACTGTGTCTAGTGTTGTATTCATTGCATTTGCAACCTCACATTTGCCAGTATCACCTTGGCCTAATCGTCTAAGTTCACGCCAAAGGGTGACTGATGGGCCACCAATTTGCTGAAAACGTCTAATATCAAAAGTGCTTGCCCAAGTAGATGCACGTTCTGCGGCATCGGCTGGAAGTATTTTCATTTCACCAGCTTGTGAACAAATCACTTTATCGATGCTGTCACCAGTTACGGCTTTAGTAATATATTTAGCAATGTAGCCAGCAGCAGAGCCTTTACTTTTATTAATCGTAATAGCCTTAAAGCGGGTGGTGCTTGTTCTAAATTCGGTTGGTGTATCTTCGGTACAAAGCTTTTTAAGGATTGCACGAACTTGTATCGCATCGCCTTTTTCCATGAATAAAAGCATGTGCCAGTGTGGGCAGCCGTCATGATGTGGTTCAACAACACGGAATCCATAAGGGCGTAAATTTTGTTTTGAGAATAGGGCGCGGGCACGTTTCCAAATTCCGTTAAAATATTCCTGTGCATCTTGTGGGGTTGAACCATCATATTTATTGTTTGGTCGGCCTGTATGGTGAACTGCATGAAAACGACTTGGTGCTGATAATGTATAGAACTCACCACGATGGCCATGCATGTCCGCTAGTTCTTCAAAGCCACGAATTCTTACCATTAATTCAGCCGCTTGTTGTTTGCCTGAAGTGTGTGAACGTTCAATAATTGATTGAAGTGTTTCGAACTCATCAAACGGGTTTGCATCGTTCGGAACAACAAATAAATCAGACATTATTTCGGCTGATTTGCGCTTACGTTCTCGGCGGTTCTGGATGGTTGGTTGTGACACATAAGCACTTGCTTTTTTATGTACGAGTCTTAAATCACGCGCAAGTTGTTCGATAGTAAACGCTTGGATTTTACGTAGTTTACGACGCCAGAAAATAGGGTCAGCAAAACGATTTAAAATACCTGTTAAAGAGTCTGCTGAAAAGTGTGTGCAATAAGGTGAAACTAGTTCAGGCTCTTGAATATCAAAGGAATTTAAGTATTTAACCAGGATGTTAAATACAGATAAAGTATGGCCGTTTTTACTTATTTTCAGCTCACAATAACGGGCTTTTTGCTCTGCAATTTCGCATAGTTCATCGTCTGAACATGATAGATTTATATGACCGTGTTTAAAATTCCCAAGGGTTAAAACGATATCAGCAGACTTTAAACGCTTGTTTGCTTCAGCTAAATTGTTGAATTTTTCAGCCAAAAAGTAACCGGTGCTAAGCATATGTGCAAGGTTAGAGTGACGTTCAAAAATACGATTTCGCCATGATTCAAAGTCGAAAAAACGTTCTTTAATTGGCTTAGAAAGGTTAGAAAAAACGTCTTTTGCAGTACATGCAGGACGTAAATTTGCCGTTAAATTGATTGCTGTATTTAGCGGGAAAACTTGAGAATATTGGGCATTAGATAATGAGTTCATTTTAAAACCTCATCACAACCCATATAACTAATAGATAAATCACAGCATACGGGGCAGCAATTTGCTAAATCACCATTTTCTAAAGTTATAACATCAAGCTCATAACGGAAACCTGTCCAAGGGCATGAGTCACATTCAACTATTTCATTTGGATTTGAATCAGCCAAAATAGAATCAGTTAAATTAAATGTGTTTTTATCAGAACTCATATCCGTATTTCCCTGTTAAACTGACAAACTGTCATGCTGGACTCTTTTTTGGAGTCTAGCGGTCACGTGTGACTCTTGTCAAACTTTTTAATTATCAAGTTTGACAGTTATAATGAAATACAGAGGAGATTGTTATGAATTTTAGTTACGAACTAATTGAAAAATATAAAGAATCCAAAGGTTATACTCAGGACAAACAAGTTATTTCTGATTTTGAGGAATTTAACTCAGGAAACATGAGTAAAATTAAGAAAGGCGAAAGGCATATTACAGCTAATCAGTGTATTGCAATGGCTAATGCTATAGGTATGGATCAAAAGGAAGCCTTACTTAAACTTGCTATAGAAAAGTCAAAGTCTAAGGAAGAAGGCAAAATCTGGTCTGAAATTGTAAAAAAGATTAGTGCAGCATGTGTAGCGCTAACACTAGTTGCAGGACTAGCGAATGCACCAACTGAGGACGCATTTGCGTAATAGCGACAGCCCATAAATTACGTTATGTTAAATTGAGGTGTTTAAATTAAAGTGGGCGTAATCACACAAACTAGCCCACTTATGATAGGGTTTTGATAGCTTAGTTTAGCTCAGAATCTACCCAAAATTTAGTGCCTTTTAAAACGGCTTGTAGTGCAAGGCCACTTTCGGTTAAAGAGTATACAGTAACTTGGTCGGCAATAGCTTCGGCAACTAAAGCACCACCTTTATCTTGGTATTTTGCAGCAGCATCGGCATTACCACCGAACGCCCAACCATGTTTAATAAATCTATTTAACGCTGCTTGATCATGAAAAACCATCACAATATTGAAATCTTTAACACCTAAACCTAAGCCTAAACCAGCTTCGCCCATATTCATATAGGTAGATTTTCCGGTTAGGTTATTTTTTACTACACCGTACCCACCACCAAAACTGGCTAAAATAACGTTTACATTGGCATTATCAAATACAGCATAACCGGCAGAGTTTGCAATTTGAGTTTTAACATCTGGTTTTTTCTCGTATAGAGCAGTTAATGTATTCGATTTCATACTTTGTACTAAAGCACGTTTCTCTCCAGGAGAAGCACTGCCTGTAGTAGCGCAACCTGTTAATAAAACGCTAATAACTAACATGCTCAACAGAAGTAATTTTTTCATGATTTTTCCTTTAATAAGGTATATGGTTAATAAATCTGCATTTAGCATAAATATCAAAATTCGTTATGTCCAATACTAGACAGTATCGGACTTTAAGGTTAATCTATAAGTCTATTATTTTCTTATATATTTTACTATTATGCTTGTTGCTCTGGTCGATACATTAAAACAATTACGTTATCAAATAGCTCACCTTGAAGATAATACACTCCAATCAGAATATCCAGAACTAGCCTCTTTTATACAGCAAGTCAGCTTGACTGTAACTGAATCAAAGGCCGATCTTAACTTTTTATACCAATTTTTATATGTTTATGGCCGAAAATCAGAAGCAACTTATAGTCGTTTTCGCAATGAATTAGAACGATTTTATTTGTGGTCATGGCTTATAGCTGAAAAATCAGTATTCGATTTAAAGCGTGAAGACATTGAGGCGTATGTTGATTTTATGGTCGAGCCGGATAAAAAGTGGGCATCAACTTCGGTGCAGTGGCGCTATAAAGATGAGCAAGGAGTACGTCGGTTAAACCAAAATTGGCGCCCTTTCATGCAAAAAGAATCTATTGCGAGTCAGCAAACATTATCCGCAATGTTTACTGCACTTAATGTATTTTACAAGTTCGCTATTTTAGAAGAAAAAACCTTCGCTAACTTTGTACCTGTTGTTAAGAAAAACAGTCCCTACTTGGTTGTACAATCACAAATACAAATTCCCGATACATTAAGCGATATTCAATGGGAATACGTATTTGGTGTAACGCGTGATCTGTGTGAACAAAAACCAGAATATGAAAGAAACCTTTTTACTCTCGCCTGTTTAAAAGGATTATATTTACGTATATCAGAATTATCAGAACGTCCACAATGGTCACCTGTTATGTCTCATTTTTGGCAAGATAACGATGGCTTTTGGTTTTTACGTATAATGGGTAAGGGAAATAAATTACGAGATGTAACTTTAAGTGATGATTTTCTTGAGTATTTAAAACGTTATCGGTTATACCGTGGTTTGCCTGCCCTGCCCCGTGTTGACGAATCCGACCCGTTAGTGCATAAAATTCGTGGTCAAGGTGGTATGACAGTAAGACAAATTCGTCGTTTAGTACAACAAAGTTTTGATATTGCTCAGCAGTCATTACTTGATGATGGGTTTAAAGATGACGCGGAACAATTAGAAGCGGCCACTGCACATTGGCTTCGACATACCGGTGCAACGCATGATGCACAAACTCGACCTTTAAAGCATTTATCTGAAGATTTAGGTCACGCAAAAATAGCCACAACCGATCAAATATATATTCAAACAAATATTAAAGAACGGGCAAAGTCTGGAATAAAAAGGAAGATTTAATGGAATACTTAGTTATTGCTTTTATTGGTGCATTATTTTTAATTTATTCTATAACACTGCGCCAATTAGAAAAAACAGAAATTACCGGGCCGATGTTTTTTGTTATAGGGGGGATACTGCTAGCATTGATAGCTCCGAACGAAAGTGAAAATTTTAAAAATGGCTTGCGGTTTTTACTGCCCTTTATAGAATTAACGCTCAGTATCTTTTTATTTACCGATGCAGCAAAGTCAAAATTAGGAGTATTAAGGCATAGTTTTCAATATCCTAGTTTACTTTTATTTGTTGCCTTACCTTTAACCCTATTACTCGGGATTGTAACCGCGTTATTTTTATTTGCTGAGCTTTCATTAATTCAAGCAGCACTTATCGCAATTATATTAACCCCAACCGATGCGGCGTTAAGTAAGGGGTTATTAAGTAATACAAAAGTGCCTGAAAAAATAAGAGAAGGTATTAATACTGAAAGTGGCTTAAATGATGGCTTATGTGTGCCTATATTTTTAATATTTATTCTGCTTGCAAAAAATCCTGAATCCGCAATTACTGCAACACAAACGTTAAGTGTGTTTGGTAGAGAATTGGGAGTTGCATTATTAATTGCATTTGCAAGTATTGCTGTTTTTATTCCGTGTTTAAACTTTGCAATGAAGCGACATTACTTTGCCCAAAACACTAGCCCGTTTTTACTATTGGGTTTTGCTATGGCTGTATTTTCACTTACACAATATTTTCATGGCAGTGGATTTATTGCCGTATTTGTAGCGGGGCTTTTATTTGATAAATACGCGAGCACCAAAATAAACAAAGAGCTGATTGAAGACTCAGAGCATATAGCTGACTTTTCCTCTTTAATGATTTGGTGTTTATTCGGTTTTGTTTGTGCTTATTTAGTGATCCCGAAATTAAATACTGAAATAATAATTTATGCGCTACTTAGTACAACACTGATCAGAATAATTCCTGTTATGTTGTCATTGCAATTTACGTCATTAAAAATAAAAGAGCGTTTAACGTTTGCTTGGTTTGGGCCACGAGGATTGGCTTCGATTGTTTTTACTTTAATGGTTATTGATACACAAATAGAAAATAAATTTCAAATTGCGACCATTGCTATGACCACAATTTTATTTAGTGTATTTATTCATGGTATTAGTACAAAACCCATTGCAGACAGTTTTGCTAAAAAAACTAAATAAATATAAACAAAAATAAAAAGGCGTAACTTAATAATAAGTTGCGCCTTTTTATTTTACAGCTTACTTAGTTAAATCATTAACTAAGTACTTTTGCCAGTAGCTCTATTGGATGCTTAGGCTTAAATTTTTCATAACGTTTTACTTGGCTACGACATGAAAAGCCAGTTGATAAAAGTTGCTCAGGTTTATTTTTATCAACGATAGGTTTCCAACTCATTTCATAAAGTGCTTTGGAGTTTGCTTGGTTTTGTGCTTCATGACCATAAGTGCCGGCCATACCACAACATCCAGTACTTGTGGTGTTTAATGTTAAACCAAGCTGATCAAAAATATTTTTCCACACACTTGCGGCTTTTGGTAATGCAGTCGTTTCGGTACAGTGACTTAATAAGGTAAATTCAGTATTTATTTGTTTAGCTTCTAAAGCACTGAACGATTGTGTTTCTAACCATTCATGCGCAAGTTGCACATTAAAATCGCCACGGTTATTTTCTAAAATTGTATTATATTCATCGCGATAACACATCACTAACGACGCATCTAAACCAACTAGCGGTGCATTAATATCATTAAGCTGATTTAAAAACTCTGCAGCATTTTTTGCCGTTAGCTTAAATTCATGCAAAAAACCTTTCACGTGCTGAGGTTTGCCATTGGGTTTAAAGGGTAACAGCATTGGTTTTTTTCCAAGCTGAGTAATTAGTGTAATAAAACTCTCAACCAATTCTGCTTCGTAAAAGCTGGTGAATGGGTCTTGAACAATGAGTACATAATCATTTTGCTCATCGGTACTTAGTTTTTTAAGTAATTCTAAATTAAATTTTTGCGTTTTGTTTACACGTTTGTTGAGTGCAGGAATACTTAGCTGAGGGGTATCAACATAGCCTACGGTTTTTTTAATGAGGCCACTAACTAATGATGTTTTTACAATTGGATTAATAACCCTCGCAAATTTTGCCATTAACGGTGCGCTGTTTTCTATATTACCCACTAAGTAATCTTTAAGTGGTCGGGCATAATAACTGTGATAATAATTTAAAAAACGGGCACGGAAAGTTGGCACATCTACTTTAATTGGGCAAGCCGTAGTACACGCTTTACACGCTAAACATTCATCCATTGAGGCTTTTACTTCATGCGAAAAATCGTAAACGCCTTGTTTTTTCTCTCTGCTATGAACAAAGCGCTCCCACCAAGTAATGACTTCACCTTTGTTAAGTTCTTTTTCTACCTCAAGTAAATTAACATCTTTTGACTCTTGAAGACGTAACCATTCACGCATTAGCCCTGCTCGACCTTTTGGCGAATTACGGCGATCGCCAGTTACTTTATACGACGGGCACATTGGAGAGTTTTCATCATAATTAAAACATAAGCCGTTACCATTACAGGTCATTGCATTGTTGAAACTGGTCTTAACATCAATTGAAATTTGCTTGTCGAAGTAAG
Source organism: Pseudoalteromonas sp. S1612 (assembly GCF_005887175.1). Classification (GTDB taxonomy): domain Bacteria; phylum Pseudomonadota; class Gammaproteobacteria; order Enterobacterales; family Alteromonadaceae; genus Pseudoalteromonas; species Pseudoalteromonas undina. The sequence goes on from NZ_PNDH01000044.1 coordinate 58,524, forward strand.
AACGCTTTTGCCCATCAACGCTAACTAGTAAGTCTTCACTTTCAAGCGGGGTACATATTTTTCCGGGGTTGATTTTATTATTTGGATCAAACGCCGATTTTATTTTTCGTAATTGCGTAAATAAATGCTCACCAAAAAATTCAGGACCGTATTCACTTCTGTAACCTTTACCGTGCTCGCCCCACATCAAACCACCGTATTTTGCGGTGAGTTTTACTACTTCATCTGAAATAGTGCGCAGTAATTTTTCTTGTTCAGGGTCGCACATATCCAGTGCTGGCCTAACATGTAAAACGCCAGCATCAACATGACCAAACATACCGTACTGTAAATTATAGCTATCAAGTAGCGCTCTAAATTCAACAATATAATCGGCTAAATTTTCTGGTGGAACGGCGGTGTCTTCTGCAAACGCGAGAGGTTTTTGGCTGCCTTTTACATTCCCGAGTAAACCCACTGATTTTTTACGCATTGCATAAATTTTCAGTATATCGCTTTTATCACTGGTTAACTGATAGCCAATAACGCCATTAGTTTGGTTAGCTACACACTCATCTAACAATTTGCACAAAGTGTCTACTTTGTTTTTTATGTCTTCTGGTGATACGGCATTAAACTCAACCATGTTGAGTCCTTGCATATCTTTATTAGCAACGTCGGTTATTAAGTCCGATACTGAATGCCAAATAATATCTTCGCGGGCAAGATTTAATACTTTGCTGTCAACGGTTTCAACTGAAGTTGCGCGGGCATCAACTAAAAATGGTGAATGGCGAAGCGCAGAATCAAAACTGTCATATTTTATATTTATGAGGGTTTTAAATTCTGCGATAGGTGTTAGGTTTAATTTTGCTTCAGTAACTATGCCTAAAGAGCCTTCTGATCCGGTTATTAAGCGGCTCATATCAAAAGTTTGTAAGTCTTCACTTAGCACATGCTCTAGGTCATAACCGGTTAAAAATCTATTTAACCGTGGAAATTTGGCTAATATAGCGTCGCGTTCATTAAGTGATATGTCTAATACTGTTTTGTAGAGTTTGCCAATTAAGGATTCCTGTTGGGCAATTATTTTTGCTTTTTCAATGTCTATTGGACTGGTAGACATTGCAGTGCCATCAACTAAATAGGTGGTTAGTCCTAAAACATGGTCGCTGGTTTTGCCATAAACTAAGGAGCCTTGCCCCGATGCATCAGTACTGATCATGCCGCCAATAGTGGCGCGGTTACTGGTAGATAAATCGGGTGAAAAGAAAAATCCATACGGTTTTAAAAAGTCGTTAAGTTGATCTTTTATCACACCAGTTTGAACTCGTACCCAACCTTCTTCAACATTTATCTCGAGGATTTCACGCATATAACGTGATAAATCAACCACAATACCAGGCGTTAAAGATTGACCATTTGTTCCTGTGCCGCCACCGCGAGGACCAAAAGTTAACGATAAAAAAGGGTCTTGCGATGCTATTTGCAGAGCAACTTGAATGTCTTTTTCGCTTTTAGGAAAAATAACACCTTGCGGAAGCTGCTGGTAAATACTGTTATCAGTTGATGCTGTGAGTCTGGTTGCATAACTTGCGTCTGTATCTCCAGTAAACCCTTGATTTTTTATAGTATTTAAATAATTTGCGACAAGCTCGGTCGCGGCATCTTGTTGTGTAATAGTTGCTATCATGGCGGCGCTTATTAATGCATTTGTGTAATTATATCATGGCGATGGCTAATAGAAATTGAAGATTTTACAGTTTGTAACACTCTTTTTATCGATATATGAGCAGCTGCAATTATAATCAAGTTAAACGCCTACTATGAGGTTTATATGAAAAAACTACTAATGCAGATCAGCGGAACACTGTTTATTTTACTCGGATTATTGTTTGCTGTGGTGCCAGGGCCATCGTTAATATTTTTTATTGCAGGCTTATTCTGCTTTTCTATGTATTACCCTAAAGCAAGAGGGTATTTAACTTGGTGTCAAAAAGCACTGACTCGTTCATGTGCCTATTTAGATAAAAAATTAGCAAAAAATTAATTTTTAATCATAAAAAATGCCAGCAGTTGCTGGCATTTTTTAACGAGGTAACTTACTTAGCAAGTTTGTCTGCTAAGTATAACCATGTTTCTAGTACTGTATCTGGGTTTAGCGAAACAGAGTCAATGCCCTGCTCTACTAACCATGCTGCAAAGTCTTCATGATCTGAAGGACCTTGACCACAAATACCTACATATTTACCTTTTTCTTTGGCTGTTTTAATAGCCATAGAAAGTAGCTTTTTGATTGCAGGGTCACGCTCATCAAATAGGTGAGCAATTAAACCTGAGTCGCGATCAAGACCAAGCGTTAACTGAGTTAAATCGTTAGAACCGATAGAGAAACCATCGAAGTATTCTAAGAATTCTTCAGCCATTAATGCGTTTGACGGAAGCTCACACATCATGATTACTTTAAGACCATTTTCGCCACGTTTAAGGCCATGTTCTTCAAGTAATTCAATAACGCGTTTACCTTCTTCAAGGGTACGTACGAATGGGATCATGATTTCGATGTTGGTCATATCCATGCTGTTTCTTACGCGTTTTATAGCTTCACACTCAAGTGCAAAACAATCACGGAAGTCTTCAGAGATATAACGTGCAGCGCCACGGAAACCAATCATTGGGTTTTCTTCTTCTGGCTCGTATTGCTGGCCGCCCACTAAGTTAGCATATTCGTTTGATTTAAAATCAGACATACGAACAATTACACGCTCTGGTGCAAACGCACAACCTAGGGTAGAAATACCTTCAACCAGTTTACCAATATAGAATTCAACAGGTGATTCGTAACCGGCAATCATGTCTGTGATTTCTGCTTTTAATGCATCTGTTTGTGCATCAAAATTTAATAACGCTTTAGGGTGAACACCAATCATACGGTTGATGATAAACTCAACGCGCGCAAGGCCAACACCTGAATGTGGTAAACGTGCAAAATCGAATGCGCGATCTGGGTTACCTACGTTCATCATCACTTTCATTGGAAGTTCAGGCATTTCATCAACACGTGAAGTAAGTACTTCAAAGTCTAAAATACCTTCGTAGATGAAACCTGTATCGCCTTCGGCACATGATACAGTAACTTCTTGACCTGCTTTAATTAAGTCTGTTGCATTACCACAACCAACAACGGCTGGAATACCTAACTCACGTGCAATGATTGCAGCATGACATGTACGACCACCACGATTTGTAACAATCGCAGCCGCGCGTTTCATAATAGGTTCCCAATCAGGGTCTGTCATGTCGGTAACTAAAATGTCACCTACTTGTACTTGGTCCATCTCTTTGATTGAATCAAGTACACGTACAACACCACTACCAATTTTATGACCAATTGCACGGCCTTCAACAACAACATTGCTGCTGCCATTTAGTTGGAAGCGTTCCATTACGTTTGTGTCTTCGTTTGAGCGAACAGTTTCTGGACGCGCTTGAACTATATATAGTTTGCCATCGTTACCATCTTTTGCCCATTCGATGTCCATTGGACGACCGTAATGCTTTTCAATGATTACAGCTTGTTTGGCAAGATCTTGCACTTCTTCATCTGTAATCGAAAATTTGTTTGAAAGTGCAGAGTCTACGTCAACAATTTCTACTTGTTTGCCATGAGCTTTGTCTTGAGAGTAAATCATTTGAATGGCTTTAGAGCCAATGTTACGACGTACTACAGCTGGCTTATTTTTAAGTAGCGTTGGTTTATGAACATAAAATTCATCTGGGTTAACCGCACCCTGTACAACCATTTCACCCAAACCATAGCTTGATGTGATAAACACTACATCTTCAAAGCCCGATTCAGTATCAATACTGAACATTACACCTGATGCTGATTTATCAGAGCGTACCATGCGTTGAATACCCGCTGATAACGCTACACCACGATGATCGTAGCCTTGGTGAACACGATAAGAAATAGCGCGGTCGTTAAATAACGAAGCGAATACGTGTTTAATAGCAGTCATTACAGAATCAATACCAACAACGTTTAAGAACGTTTCTTGTTGGCCTGCAAACGAGGCGTCTGGCATATCTTCAGCAGTAGCTGATGAACGAACAGCGAATGAAACATCTGCAGAAGCGTCACCATGAAGTTGGCTGTATGCATCGCGGATTGCTTTATCTAGACTAGGTTGGAATGGGGTATCGATAATCCACTGACGGATATCGGCGCCGACTTTGGCGAGTGTGTTTACATCATCAACATCAAGAGTATCTAAAATGTCGTGAATTTTTGCGTTGAGTCCTGATTGTTCTAAAAACTCGTTAAAAGCGTCTGAGGTAGTAGCAAAACCACCTGGGACTTGCACACCTGCGTTAGCTAAGTTTGAAATCATTTCACCAAGTGAGGCATTTTTACCACCAACTCGAGGAACATCTTGCATACCAAGCTCTTGATACCAGAGAACGTATTCTTGCACGGATCTTTCTCCAAAAAACAAATTGTAGTACTAACTGTGAGAGTTAAGAAAGAAAACCTTTTATAAAGGTCGCCCCCATTCTACACTGGCAAACGTCCTCACGTAAACCGTGATACACTTATTTTAAAATTAAATGTAATAAAAAAGAGGCTTTATGAGAACTGCGTTTTATATTTCAGATGGTACGGCAATCACATCTGAAGTGTTTGGTCATGCGACCTTGTCTTTATTTCCTGTCGAATTTAATCATAAAACAATTCCTTTTGTAGAAACCGAAGAAAAAGCGCATGAAATCAAAGCGCTTATTAACGCCACATCGTCTAAGCAAGGTGAGAAGCCTCTAGTGTTTTTTACTTTTGTGAACCATAAACTATCTGAAATTATTCGCTCTGCAGATGCTGTCTCGTATGACTTTTTAACAACCTATAGCGAAAAAATTGAAAGCGAATTAAACGTTGCCCCAGTACCTAAAGTACATAGAACCCATTCAATACACGAAAAAAGTTATGACTTTAGAATTGATGCAGTTAACTATGCTTTAATGAATGACGACGGCGGTAATATTAAAAACTTTGCTGAGGCTGATATTATTTTAGTTGGCGTTAGTCGAAGTGGTAAAACGCCAACAAGCCTCTATTTAGCCCTGCAATACGGTATTAAAGCGGCTAACTATCCGATCACAGAAGATGATTTAGAAAGCGAAGGGTTACCCAAGTGCTTAGTGCCTTATAAGCATAAACTGTTTGGTTTAACTATAGACCCTGAGAGACTGGCTGCGATCAGAGATAGACGAATGGCAAATTCAAAATATGCATCAATTAGACAGTGTCGTATTGAAGTGCGCGAAGTAGAAATGCTCTATAAAAAGCATAAAATTGCTCATTTAAATTCTACCCACCATTCGGTTGAAGAGATTTCAGCAAAAATCATTTCTGATACAGGTCTTGAGCGTCGTAAGTACTAACAAACTAACATGTGATTTAAGCATGTAATTACAACCAGCACATAAAAAAGCCGCTAATTAATAGCGGCTTTTAACATATTAAGAAGGCGTATTACTTGCGAGCATCTTTTAAAAGGTCTGCAACTAAAAAGCCAAGCTCTAATACTTGATCGGCATTTAAGCGAGGGTCACATTGAGTTTTGTAACGCTGCGCTAAGTCATCATCTGATAAACCGTATGCACCACCGGTACATTCAGTAACATGTTGTCCGGTCATTTCTAAATGAACACCACCTGCGTATGAGCCTTCAGCTTTGTGAACAGCGAAGAACTGACTAATTTCGCGCATAATGTTATCAAAGCTGCGAGTTTTATAACCTGAGCTGGCTTTCTCTGTATTGCCATGCATTGGATCTGAGCTCCAAATTACCTTACGCCCTTCTTGCAGTACTTTGCGAACAAGCGCCGGTAGCTTCTCTGGTAATACATCTGCACCCATTCGTGTAATGAGCGTTAACCTGCCAGGAATGTTATCCGGGTTTAGTGCATCAATTAAACGGATAAGTTCGTCAGGATCCATACCTGGGCCAACTTTAACGCCTATTGGATTTTTAATGCCCTTAAAGAATTCAATATGAGCATGGTCTAACTGACGTGTACGCTCACCAATCCAAACAAAGTGCGCTGAACAATCGTACCAGTCGCCTGATAAATGGTCTCTACGGGTTAATGCCTCTTCATAGCCTAGCAATAACGCTTCGTGTGATGTATATAAATCTGTTTCTTTTAAGCTTGGCGCTATAGTTGAATTAATACCACATACTTCCATGAATTCTAAAGCGTCTTGAATTTTATCTGCCAGCTGTTGGTATTTTGCTTTTTGTGGATTAGCAGCAACAAAGCCCATGTTCCAACGGTTAACCTGATGTAAGTCAGCAAGTCCACCTTGTGCAAAAGCACGTAGTAGGTTGAGAGTTGCCGCACTGTGATGATACGCGGTCATTAAACGCTGAGGGTCTGGAATACGTGCTTCTTCAGTAAACTCAAAGTTATTTACTATATCACCACGGTAAGATGGTAACGAAACACCGTCTATTGTTTCTAAGTCGGCTGAGCGTGGCTTAGCGTATTGACCTGCCATACGTGCAATTTTTACAACTGGGCATTTACCGCCATAGGTTAGTACTACAGCCATTTGTAAAATGGTCTTAAATGTATCGCGAATATTTGCAGCGTTAAAGTCACTAAATGATTCTGCGCAGTCACCACCTTGAAGTAAAAATGCGCGGCCTTCACACACATCTTCAAGTTGTTTAAACAAACTTCTAGTCTCTTCTGCAAACACTAAAGGCGGTGCGCTTTTAAGCTGGCCTTCAACAGATTTTAATACGTCTTGATCTGGGTACTGTGGCTGCTGCAGTATTGGCAGTTCTCTCCAACTATTTGGGTTCCACGATTGCATGTTCATTCCTCATTCCTATTACCTGATGTATTGAAATTAACGTATGCAGAGGGCTTTGTTCAAGGACTAAATCGACTATTTACCAATTATTTAGTTATTAGTTAAATTTAAATAGGATTATTATCTATGATTTAACTATTTTATTGATAATAAATATATAAACAAAGAACACTAATGCATTAAAAAACAATAGGATAAATAGTAAGAGTGGTATTTATTAAGCTTTGCTTGTAGTCACTTAGCTAAGCAGTATAAGATAATGTTAACACTAGGAACACATCATACTTAAATTAACTATATGTATTCTTAACTTTACAGTTAAAATTAAATATATCAGCCATCAGTTATGTAGTTTCAAATATATATGCTAGCTAAGTAGTTCTGCTGGTTTATACCCACTCCTTCATTCTGCGTTTATATATAATTATTAGTAAGTTAGAAAATATTATTATTAAAATGACCGCACCAACAATTAAGAACACATCATACCTTATCTAATTTCAAGTTTTATCTTAGCGAAAGAGTAAAATTTAAAAAAAAACTATCAAAGGAAGAGTTTATTTGCGAAAATCTCTAAATCGTAAGATGTGTTCTCGGTTGTGTTATGGTTACGAAAGTACAAATTAGAAGTCAGTTTGATTTACTCAATGAGTTAACGCTTAGGCTAATAGAGGAGCTTAAAGAATATGGGTTTGCTAAGGCTGAATACTATCAACTGCCAGAAATAAGCAGTATAGATGAAAATATAATTCCCGAGTCAATTGCAGTATCTAAAATTACAGGGGAACTAGCACAAAAGGCTATTTTAAATTCTTTTTCTGATATGTATAAAAAGCCTGGTCTGAGTAGTCGCGTATTAAAGCGCCACCCTGGTTTATTAATTATACAAGACGCTAATAAACAAGCCATTATTGATCGGATTGCTCAAGTTAATAATGCAAAAGCGGCATTTAAAAATTGTATTTTGGCGATAGACAATAACGATGCTCGATTTGAAGCCGTGCATAATGCTATGCCAAATTTAATTACGCTTGCCGCTTATCGTAAAATTCATAGCGAAAGCGAATCCCCTTTTTCAGTTCGTTTTACTTGGATGCATAAACACGCCACTAAAACACTCACAAAAAAGATGGCTCTTGAAATGCTCGAAAAGTCCGCTGGGTACAAAAACCCAAGAATGATTGATCAGCAAAAATGGCAATCATTGGTTGCTCAAGAGCAAGTTCGTGTTGCCAGTCTAGGTGAAAAAGAAAAATTACGAATTAGGCGCCCTACCCGAGTTAGCCCACAAGTTAATGTTAGATACACGGCTCAAAATCGTTATCATGTTAGTGCGGCCTTACCTTTTATTCTTGTAAACCCACAACCCGATGTTAAGTATGGCCAACTGCCGAGTTACGAAAAACCATTATCACATCCACGAAAACGTGAGTATGACTTTCTGGTAGACCGTTTATATTTAGAACAAGTAACAAAGTAATTATGTTAAAAAGGCCACTTACTGTGGCCTTTAATATAACTACTGGTAAAAATTAATATAATTATTTTTCTACAATTTCTTCCAGCTTATCTTCATCAATTAATACTGCATTTTCAACAATGCGTTTACCACCTTGTATCTCTATCCGTTTGTTATGTTTATTTAATGCCAGTATCTCCTCACAAAACTGATCAGATGGGTGCATTTCATAAGTGTAATCTACAATATTACCTGTTTTATCATCTTTTACATTAGTAATGCTGTACTCAGATATTGCTCCTTTTTCTATTAAATCTTTCATCGTGGTAGTCATATCACGGCGCAGTGCTTTTAATTTATTTTCGGTAATATCATCAGTTGAATAGATAGAGCCATATTTTTCCATAATAGACAACAGTCTAAAATGGTATGTTTTTCCTGGGGCAGCATAGCGCCATAAATGATATAAACGTAGCATCATCCAACGCGATAATCCGCGCTTTAACTCTTGAGCACTATTAAAATAATAACCTTTATATTCAAGGTTATCGATCATGTTATGAACAAACGCATTTAAACACGCTACACATTTAACATTTCCGCCTTGGCCTTTTTTACCACTAAAGTGTAAAGACGATAAAAAGTTCATGTTCGACTCGTAGAACGAATCATCAATATCAGAGTTTTTAGTGTCAGTAGCAGAATACTTAAAAGAAAGTTTTGAACCTTGTAATGCTTCGAGCGATTCTTTAATTTGTGGGTAAGGCATAGATTGACCTACCGCTTTAAGTTCTTGTGCTAATTCGTTCATAGAAAACACAACGGCATATTGAATACCGGACTTAAAATTAATTTTTACTATTTTACCTTTTGAAGCAAGGCGAATAAGTGCACGCTCAACTTTTTCTTCTCTATCTGATGGCCAAACTAAGTATTCTACGTCTTCACCATCTTTACGAGTACTTACCACAGCCGGTGTTATTTTAATTTCACCATCGTATAAAATACCGTCTACTTTTTCAGATATCTTACGTGTAATAATGGTTTTTTTAGGGGCTTCTTCAAGTGGCAGCTTTTTATGTCCTGAGCGAACAAAGCGTCCCCACAGATCATAATGGTTAAATGTGTTAGAGTAAGCGCGTAACCCATGGGCTGCATTTTCTATCGAAATTCGCACATCTTTATTATCTGTAAATAGTGCTAAGCTTTCGTTATCAATTGCACTTTCCACCCCGTGAATTTGGCCCCTAAGTGTATCGGGCAAGTTATCTACCGAGATGTTGACCTTTCGGCTCATGGTTTTTATTTCCGTTTTTATTGTGACAGCTAATAACAACACATAAAGCCACAAAAGTTAAATGTTTAAGTTAGTATAAAAGTGATCTGACTTCAAATAAAATGCACAGATCAATATTTTACTAAGAAAAAGTTAAAACATGAGATTTCAGATCAGGTTTTTACTAACTAGGCTTTAATAAACCGAATTTTTACTAACTGAAGAATAAATTTGTCCATTGCAAAGTGTTTTTTTTTTAATTTAGCACGACAAATGACAGCAAAAATGAGAGGCCTGTGGATAAGCTTAGTTCCAGTTAGCATAGATCTGATCTGTACTTACTACAGATCAGATCTATACTAATTAAACCGCTTATTATTCCTGATGGTGGGTGCATAACTTTATAATTTACTTAGTAAAAATATGATCTACAGCACCTATTTTGTGAGTAACTCAGTGCTTAACCTGTGCGTAACTAAGCTGCTAAATATTTGCTTAGTAAAAAGGTGATCTGCTAGTAGATAAGGATCTGATCTTAACCACGTACAATGCTGATCCAGTTTTTTTAACATTATTTATATAAATCATAATGTTATATGTATATTTTAAGGCCTTAGCCTTTAATACCTTATATATTTAACCATACTTAAACTTCTTTATTTATACTAAGCAATATTAAAGGCGTAAAATTATTTTATATGTCATGTATTTAAAATGCATGTCGCCTTAAATAGTTGTTTACAGCTAATTGAATGGACATTATACTAAACGCCTAACTTTGAGGAATAAAGTATGTCTATCAATAATAATGCGCTAGATACCTACCGACTTTTGAAAGCAACCGCAGAAGTTGCTGAAAAATCACTAGAAGGACGTATTCAACATTACCGCGCCCATCTTAAGTCTGAAGAAAAAGAATTAAGAACCTACACCCAAAAAGCCGCTGCTGATTTACTTGGTTGTAATAATCGTACCTTAAAAAGACGCCATGACAATGGTGATTTTGACGATTTGAACATAAAACGCGGTGCAAACGGTCATTACGCTTATACGTTGGTTAATATTTTTGCCATGGCCGATATAATGGATATAAAACCCGATCATCGTGCACCAACAGACAAACTCCAAGTTATTGTTATTAATTCACTAAAAGGTGGTTGTGGTAAAACAACGAGCATGGTTAATATTGCTGCAGCACTTGCCACTACTAACATCAAGCGTTACCGAATTGGTATTATCGATTTAGATCCGCAGGGGTCATCATCTAGCTTTTTCCCATCTTCTGAGCCCGATCCAATTACTGTTGGTGATTTAATGCGTGACTGCATTGATCTTGAAGAAGGTGAAACCTGGCCTGAATTTGTTTCAAACTCTTTTTTACCAACTCATATTCCTAATATTCGTGTTTTACCCTCAGGTATGGATGATTTTTATTTTGAACACGAAACTGCAACGTTGCTTAAAGACACCTCAAACTATGAGCAAACTCGCCATTACCATAAGCTGTTAGAACGTGTTATCGAGCCAGTAAAAGATGAATTTGATATTTTACTAATTGATACAGCGCCTACCCTTAACTTTATGTTTTATAATGCATTAATGGCTTCTACAGCGATGCTTATACCGGTTCATCCTGAAGCGGTAGACTTTGATGCTAATAATAAATATTTAAAACGTTTAGGTGAGATTTATCATACCGTTGCAGCTCTTGGTCACGATGGTTGGGACTTTATGCAATTTTTGGTTACCAATTATGTAAAAGGTAATCACTCACAACGTGACATAGTTAAAGACGTAAGAAGCGCCTTTGGTCGCCAAGTCATGAGCTACCCTATTAATCACAGCTCAGCAATTACTGCGAGTTCATCCTCGTTTAATACTATTTTTGATCAAAAAGCGTCTGACAGTTTAGCGAGTAGAGAATCGTTAATGCGCGCACAAGAAAATATCAAAGATGTTGTTGACGAACTCGAAATGCTAATTCGTTCAAATTGGCAATCTACACAATCAAAATTAAATACGCCTAAGTAAGGATGTTGACTAAAAATGGCTAAAAAACGTAAAAATGACACCCGCTTAGATCCCTTTGCAACCGCTGTTGGCAGTAGCAGTTTAGACGCTCTTTTAGAGCAAGCTAATGCAGGCGATGTTATTCGTATGCCTGCGCCAAGCGATCCTAATCGCGAAATCACCTTGGTTTGTAAAGTGATTGCTCATAACGAGATTGAAAAATCGACTCAGGTTTATGGTAAAAATCGCCGTGTACAAGCGCTTTTAAACGAAAAGTCGGTATCTGATATACTTCCTGCAATTAAAGAAGATGGACGTAATCAGCACCCCGCCCTGCTTTGGGATCAAGGTGATATGAGTCTTGTTCTTGCAGGCTCAAGACGTCGCAAAGCCTGTATTTTGGCTGGTGCAGATTATCTTGTTTTGAGTTCAAGTGATTTTAATGAGCAAGATGCCAAAGTGTTAGCAGTTTCTTCGGATCAATACATTGCTCCAAGTCTTTGGGAGTTAGGTCAAGCGTATCAGCAAACTCGAAACGAACTCATTCAACAAGGCAAAAAAGGATCGTACCGCGAGATTGCCGTTATTGAAGGGGTATCGCATACCGCCATTGCGGATGCTATTAAAGCGTATGAGCAAATATCTGCCGATGTTATAGCTCTTTACCCAACAGCTAATCATGTTGGTAGAGAAGTCGCTAAAAAGCTGATTAACGCAAAGGAGCGAGACGGGGTTGCATTTAACGAGTTAGTTGTAGCACTTGCAAGCAATGATGAAGTTAAGGCCTTAGAAGCCGACGACAAGCGCGCTATGCTGATCACTAAACTATTAACCGCAGAGCCTAAAACAGCATTAAAGCGTGAGGCTGTGCTTGAAAACGACTTTATTAGTGTGCAACGTAACCTTAAAAGTGGTGACGTTTCAATAAAAATTAATAATAAAGTGATGACAGACAAGCGCTTAGAACAACTGACTAAACTATTAAGTGCTTTTAATTAGTTAGTAATATCGTGATCTGTAAAGGGGGGGAGGTTAGTTAAATAGTGATCTAGCCCTCTTAATTAGTTAGTAAAAATCTGATCTTCCGTGGTGATAAAAAGCAAAAAAAGCCCGATAAACTACTAAGGATCGTATTTTTACTAACTAAACCTGCTCTATTTGATTAAATTGCTACCTTGTTAGTAAAAACCTGATCTACTCCTAGCAAAACCTCCCTGTTAAGTTAATTTATTGTTTTTATTTTGTAATTTAAACGCCTTTTTTTAGTGAGTAAAATTAAACAATCCTTATAAACCAATTTTTTACTAACCAATCAGATCCAACCAGTTTATTTTAAAAATAATATTGCTTTAGCTCAGCGTTGATAAGGCATATACTGGAAAAATTGTTTTTAAATTTTAATACTTTGAGTGACATGTCTGCTAACTTATCAAAAAATGATTTAATGGCTATTTTTGAAGAAATTAAAAATGAGCAGGCTACCCAGTTTCCTCTTTCTGAGCGATTCATAAAAAAATTGTTTAAACCCGCGGTGTTAGCAAAAGGTAAGTCGTATTATAAAAACGGCCAAATAAGTTGGTTAGAACATAATGCTGATTTTTCTGTTGTTGATTCTACTGTGCAAGGCGATAAGGGCATTGCGTTTAACCAACGAATTGAGATCAGTAAATTACCAACTGGCTATTCAGTCGACACTCACTGTACTTGTAATGTTAAAACTAAATGCCGCCATTTGGCTGCAATTTTGTTAAAACTTAAAATTGAACACTCAGGTGAATACGGCGAAGACTATTTTATTAATGACTGGTTTAGCGAACTCAGCTCGCTTAAAAACACCGATCAAGCTCATCCATCACAAGTGTTACTGTTTGTATTAGATATTGAAAACGATAAAGTATTTTTAACGCCTAAAATTGCCAACTACGATAAAAATAATAATTATGCATTAGGTCGTAATTTAACTGAGCAACAGCTTAATAGTTTTGTAACTCCTAGCGACCTGCTAGAAAGTGATTTTAGATTATATAGCTGGATCCGCTCGCAAAATGCGGTCGGTAATATTGAACTTAAAGGTCAATGGGGCTTTAACGCGCTGCAGCAATTACTAGCTACAGAACGATTATTTTTACAACGCTCTCGAGTACCTATAAAAGCGCAACCTGGCTTACCCCTAAACTTTGTTTGGGAAAAACAAAAAGAAGTCACCCAGTTAAAAATTCACCTAGATAAAATTCCTAATTGGGCATTAATTAAAACTACGCCGCCCATCTACTTAGATTTAGATAAATATAAGCTAGGCCGCATTCGCACGCCGCTCAGTGCTGACGAGATTGCTCATTTACAAACAATACCTGCACTTCACGATACAAACTTTGATCGAATTTATAAGCAGCTTGCTGATAATTTTGGTGCCGGTGTTATTCCTCATCCTACTAATGCACCAAGCATGCCTGTTAAGTCGTTGAGTAATGCCGTACTTAAAGTCAGCATGTCGGGCTCAGTAATGGCTATTTCGTTATCGTTTAAGTATAAAAATAAAAACTACTTAGCAGGTACTGCGCCTGAAAAACTAATAAATAGTGCATTTGAAAACACCGTTACCAACGAGCTGGTCAACTTAGGCTTTGATTTTTGTAAAGGGGGTTTACACAGCGAGTTTATTTTTAGTCAGGAATCGGCTATTCACTTACACTGGTTAGCGCATGAGGTGTTACCAAGCTTTAAGCAACGTGGCTGGCAAGTATCAATGAGCAAAATAAATATTGCCGATACTAAAAACCAAATTTCCTTGCATGTAAACAGAGCTGCAGGGCATCAAATGCATTGCAAAGTTGTGCTTAACGATACCAAAGTGGCCACTTTATTTAATGTAAATAATAAACTGTTTGAATCGTTAAATCGTCAAAGCGAATTGTTTTATTACTATCCCGTTGGCCGTCAATTTGGAGTTATAGATAAGGCTGCGTTTAATTTATTAATTGAGTTTAAATTGCGATTTGAGTTTATTAAAACGCGCGACGAATTTAATATTCCACTTTCATACTTACCTGAGTTAGTTAAGCACACAGCCATTAATGTTGAGCTACATGATCCGTCATTAGAGCGCTACCTTGATGAGCTAAGCAATGACGCGCTGTTATCGCCCAATATCGCCATTCATGGCTTACACGATTCTGTGGTGCTTAGAGAATACCAACAAGAAGGCGTAGCTTGGCTTAACTTTTTAAAGCGTAATCAGCTAGGTGGTATTTTAGCGGACGATATGGGCTTGGGTAAAACTTTGCAGGTGATTGCTTATTTAGCCAGTTCTTATAATACTCCGCAGGCTGGCCCTACGCTTATTGTTTGCCCAACAAGCTTAGTGAGTAATTGGCAAAACGAAATTAACAAGTTTGCTAAAAACTTAAAAGTGACCACTATTTTTGGTGCACACCGTAATGATGCGTTGAAACACTTGGCACAAGCACAGTGTATATTAACCACCTATCCGTTATTAAAACGTGACATTGCTTATTATTCGCCACTGTATTTTGAAAACATTATTCTTGATGAAGCGCAGTATATTAAAAATGATACGGCACAGGTATCGCGGTTAGTTAAACGTTTGAATGCCGATTTTAAGCTTTGCTTAAGTGGTACCCCAATTGAGAACAATTTATTTGAATTAAAGTCGTTACTCGATTTTGCTATGCCTTCGCTATTAGGTTCCCAGGCGCACTTTAAGCAGCACTTTCAAGGTCCTATTGAGCGCGAAAGTAACATTGAGCGTGCAGAGCAGTTAAAAGCGTTAATTATGCCGTTTATTTTGCGCCGGACTAAAGCCCAAGTAGCTCAAGAACTGCCGCAAAAAACGGAGCTTGTTAAAGAGTTTGAGTTTGAGCCTAAACAAAAAGACATGTACCAAGGCATAACACATGCGCTTGAAGAAAAACTCATTGATTTATTTGCCGAGCAAGGCGTGCAAAAAAGTAAACTCGCTTTTCTAGAGGCACTATTAAAACTTCGCCAAATTTGTTGTCATCCTAAACTTATTGAGCCAGAAACCGACGCTGCTAGTGCTAAGTTAGAATGGTTATCAAGCCATTTACCTTTAATGCTCAGCCTTGGCCGTAAGGTGATTATATTCAGCCAGTTTACCTCTGCACTTGATTTAATTGCCGAGCGTTTGAATATACTTAACATTAAATTTAGCATGTTAACTGGGCAAACGCGCCATCGCGATAAAGTGATAGACGAATTCACCAGTGGCACTACTTCGGTATTTTTAATTAGCCTAAAAGCAGGTGGCACAGGGCTTAATTTAACCCAAGCCGATACCGTTATTCATTTTGATCCTTGGTGGAATCCAGCTGTTGAAAAGCAAGCGACCGATCGTGCTTATCGTATTGGCCAAACTAATCCGGTATTTGTGTATAAATTGATTATGGCTAACTCTATTGAACAAAAGGTGTTTCAAATGCAGCAAGATAAACAAGCTCTAGTTGATGCATTATTTACTGAAAAATCAATGAGTTTTACCCAGTTTGATGAACAACAAATGTTGTCTTTAATTAAAAGTTAAAAATTAACAATAATTTTTTGAACTTATTTGAATTGTGGGCGTCTATTAATACAGCTTGGTTAAATTGCAGTTTCTCCAAGTTTTCATGTTGATATCCCATATAGTAGTTACTAGACATAGTAATGATTAAGCCAGCCAGTTCAGCGCTGGCTTTTTTTTTGCCTGAATATTTTAAACTATTTTATTTTAAAATATTTTTGAACTAATCAATAATAGCTGGGTCTATTAATATGCTTGTAGTTGATATGTTGTTATACAAGTTTCATGTTGATTTCCCTGTTTGATTACTAATTTAGTAATATTGAGCCAGCTTTAATAGCTGGCTTTTTTTATGCTCTAAATTCAACTTTTTTAAAAAAATCT
>NZ_PNDH01000045.1:0-7206 GCF_005887175.1 Pseudoalteromonas sp. S1612
AAGCCCGAAGCCCGAAGCCTTTTACCAAATCATCTCTACAAACTCAGGATGATCGATATACGGGTTACGGTTTCCCTGAAATTCAAACGCTGCTTGGTTGCGGTCTAATTCCATTTGGCTAACAGGATCGTTGTTATGCCACTTTAACAGCATGGCCACAACCCAGCTTTCAAATACTTGGGTACTGGTGCCATTAAGCACGTCATTACTAGCTGCGGTGTTATTTTGCCAAGCACCAATTACGTTTTGATAACGGGTTGCCATGTAAAAATAAGCACGAGCAAAGTCACCTTTAAATTCATCAATAGGTTCAAACACAGTACCGTTGTAATTAATCGTATTACTTGCAGAGCCTAATTTACTGCCGTTGGTTGAGGTAAACGAAGCGCTTGCTACTTCACCGAATGGGAAGTTGCTTCGTTTTGAATTTACATAACCGTCAGTGGCGTAAATATGATGAACATCAGAGTTCATCGGTTCAACTTTTCCACCAAACCAACTTTTAGGGAACGAATGCTCTCGGTTGTAGCAATCTGCCTCACCACTGTAGGTGCCACATTGATCGCTAACGGCTGTGTATGTGTAGCTATCAGAGCTATTGGGCTTCTCGCTGTACATATCTAAAATACTATTATCGTTTTCATAGTATTTATCACGCGCCGATGCGTCGTAAAAATTCCAAATAGCGGAATACCCCTGAGCATTATGATTATTAATAATGTTATAAAGCTCAGTTTTTAGCGTGTAACCAGACAAGCCTTGAGTTGTCACATAGTAGCCGGTTGGCGTCGGTGTTGGCTCAGTGCTTCCTAATGAGAAAGCGGTAGCCTCGGTTGTTTGAAAACTAGCTCCACTGGCGAGCAATGTGCTTTCATTATTCAAGGCGTAGCTACCACTACCATATGAACAGCAAATACCATCGCCATAGCTGTCATTAATAGTAAATGTATACTCACCATCGGCTACGCATAATTGTTCGGTATATTGGGTGTTTGCAGCATACCCACTTCCGCTTGCAACGACACCGGTTTGGTTGTGCGCTATTTGCCAGCTGGTTTCTTCGCCGTAGTTATCTGTGGTTAGGCTAAAAGTAAGGCCGTTATCTGCGCAGCTTGGAGAGCCACTGCTGTCATTACTAGGCAAGAAGTTATCAACATAAACTAACTCGCTACCATCAAATCCCGTTGTATCATAAAAGCGTAAGCCGACATCAATGGTTTTATTACTATCGGCTGTGTAGCTGTAAGTAATGGTTTGCCATTGGTTGGTTTGTGCTGGATTTGAATAGCCTTGATAACCATCTATCAACAAACGCGCCTTAAGATGGCCTTCGGTATGATACACATCTACTGAGAACTCATAAGTTTTACCCATTTCAACAGCGACTTGCTGCAAAAAATCAGTATTGCTTTGTGTGCCTGTATTAACGCTAATCGCTGCTGCTTGTGAGCCTGTGCTTACGACTGTGCTGTTGGCAGATACGTTAATACCGCTATCAATCACTGTCCACGAATCTGGGGTGTTGCCACTGTATTGTTCAAAGTTGCCATTAACCACATTAGCCATCGCGGGTAATGAGGATAATAACAAGGTGCTCAAAAGTAATTTGTTTTTATATATACCGTGTAACATAGGTGTTCCTATTTATATTTTTGCGTAATATACCTTAGAACATTAAAGTTACAAAATTGTTAAATTAAAATTTCATAAAAGACAATAAAACCCTTTTAGGTCTATTTCGCAGGTTTTTAGGTAACTTAATAACTAAATGGAATATCAAAGCAGATTCTATTCTTTTTTTATCTATGCTTAGGCGGCTATCCTGCATACTCAATTAACCTCAACAGAACTTTCTGAGTGAGGTGGCACTCATTTTAAACAATGTGAACAAGCATTGTGTTTAACGTTCAGGGTTATGAGGAAAAATTCATGTTGTTAGGTCAACTCAATGCGCTAGCAAGTCCGCTTTCGCAAGAGCAAGTACAAAAGCTACAAGGTTTAGTGGCTGAACTTAATCCAATTCAGCAAGCGTGGGTTAGCGGCTACTTAGCTGCTAATGCTAATTCTGCAGCGCTAGGCGCACCAGCTTCAGTTACACCCGCAACCTCGGAAGCGGCAGCGTTGACCATTTTATATGGTTCGCAAACAGGTAATGCTAAAGCGGTGGCGACTAAACTTAAAGAGCAAGCTGAGTCTCGCGGCTTAGCAACAAAACTGGTTAGTATGTCAGATTACAAACCGACAGCCCTGAAAAAAGAAAAGTTTTTAACCGTTGTTGTATCGACTTACGGCGAGGGTGAGCCACCAGAAGACGCCGAAACACTGTATGAATTTTTAATTACTAAAAAAGCGCCAAAGCTTGATGGTGTCAAAGTTGCAGTATTAGGTTTAGGTGATTCTAGCTATGAATTTTTCTGCCAAACCGCTAAAGACTTTGAAGAGCGTTTAACTAAATTAGGTGCAGAGGTTATTCATCAACGCGCCGACCTAGACGTTGATTATGATGACGAAGCAGCCACTTGGATTGAGGGCGCATTAAATGCGTTTGAACCAGACTTAAAAGCCCAGCAAGGTGCGACAGGCGGTCAAGTTGTTTCTATGCCATTTGGCGCTCCTGCAGCAGCGGCTAGTCAGTACACAAAGCAAAATCCGTTTGCGGCAGAGCTAAGCTTAGTGCAAAAAATTACCGGTCGTGATTCAACCAAAGATGTACGCCATGTTGAAATTTCACTAGAAGGATCAGACATTACGTATACACCTGGTGATTCACTCGGTATTTACTTTTTAAATGATGAAGCCCGTGTAGATGAGCTACTAGCGCAAACGCAAATTGATCCAACTAGCCGCGTTAAACTTGGCGATGAAGAACTCAGCGTACGTGATGCCTTAATTGAAAAACTAGAGCTAACACAATCCTACCCTGGGTTTGTTGAAAAGTACGCCACGGCTACAGGCACGCCTGAGCTGCTTAAACTAGTAGAAGATAAAGGCGCAATGCGCGAATACATTGAGCCTCGTCAAATCTTTGATGTGGTTGCACAAAACCCAGCTAAATTAGAAGCGCAAACACTAGTTGATTGCCTGCGTAAATTACAAGCACGTTTATATTCAATTGCCTCTAGCCAAGCTGAGGTTGAAGATGAGGTGCACTTAACTATTGCATTGGTTGAGTTTGAAGCGTTTGGCACAGAGCACTTAGGTGGTTGTTCAGGGTACTTAGCACGCCGCGCAGAAGAAGGCTGTAAAGTAAAAGTATTCAGTGAACATAACGATAACTTCCGCTTACCAGTAAGCGATGACACACCAATTATTATGGTTGGCCCAGGTACTGGTATTGCGCCATTTCGCGCCTTTTTACAAGAGCGTGATGCACGAGAAGCAACAGGTAAAAACTGGCTGTTTTTTGGTAACCCACACTTTACTCAAGACTTCTTGTACCAAGTAGAAATTCAAGGGTATTTAAAGTCAGGTTTACTAAGTAAGGTTGATGTGGCGTTTAGCCGTGACCAAGCAGAAAAAGTTTATGTACAAGACAAGTTACGTAAAAACTCAAAAGAAGTGTTTGATTGGTTAGAAGCGGGAGCTCATTTTTATGTGTGTGGCGATGCTAACCGCATGGCAAAAGATGTGCACAATGCCTTAGTTGATATCATTAGCGAAAACACTGGTAAAAGCTATGAAGACGCAGAGCAGTACTTAAAAGACTTAAGAAGCGCAAATCGCTATCAGAAAGACGTGTACTAAGTGCACATTGCTTACTTTATAAAAAATAACGCTAACAGCCGTCACTGTAACAAATTTAGGATTAAACATGAGCGAACAAGATAAAAACGTAAAGCTTTCTGATAACGAGCGTTTGAAAAGAGAAAGCAACTTTTTACGTGGCACCATAGAGCAAGATTTAAAAGACGAGATCACAGGTGGTTTTACCGCCGATAACTTCCAGTTAATTCGTTTTCACGGCATGTATCAACAAGATGATCGCGATATTCGTCCTGAACGTGCTAAACAAAAGCTAGAGCCACTGCATAATGTGATGCTTCGCGCACGTATGCCTGGCGGTATTATTAAGCCAGAGCAATGGCTTGCAATTGATAAATTTGCTGGTGATAAAACCAGTTATGGCAGTATTCGTTTAACTACTCGCCAAACATTTCAGTTTCATGGTGTATTAAAACCTGAGATTAAAGGTATGCATCAATTGCTTAATAGTGTTGGAATTGATTCTATTGCCACCGCCGGTGATGTTAACCGTAATGTATTATGTACTACCAATCCGGTTGAGTCTGAGTTACATCAAGAGGCCTACGAGTGGGCGGCAAAAATTTCTGAACACTTATTACCTAAAACGAAGGCATACGCTGAAATTTGGCTCAATGGCGAAAAATCTGAAACTACAGAAGAGCCTATTTTAGGTTCAACGTATTTACCGCGTAAGTTTAAAACTACAGTGACGATCCCACCTAATAATGAGGTGGACGTACATGCTAACGATTTAAACTTTGTGGCGATTGCTGAGGATGGCAAACTCGTTGGTTTTAACGTGCTAGTAGGCGGCGGTTTGGCGATGACCCATGGCGATACAGCAACCTACCCACGTAAAGCGGACGACTTTGGCTTTATTAGCCTAGAAGATACGTTAAAAATTGCTGAGCACGTGGTATCTGTTCAGCGTGATTGGGGCAACCGCTCAAATCGTAAAAATGCAAAAACTAAATACACACTCGATCGTGTTGGCACTGAAGTATTCAAAGCTGAAGTTGAAAAGCGCGCAGGCGTGAACTTTGCACCAAGCCGCCCTTATGAGTTTACTCACCGAGGGGATCGTATTGGTTGGGTAGAAGGCATTGATGGTAAGCACCACTTAACCTTATTTATTCAAAGCGGTCGTATTTTAGACTACCCAGATAAGCCGCTTAAAACAGGGTGTCGCAAAATTGCAGAAATTCATCAAGGTGATTTTCGGATGACGGCAAATCAAAACTTAATTATTGCCGGTGTACCGGCCGATCAAAAAGCAGTAATTGAAGAAATAGCCCGCAATCATGGTTTGATTGACGATAAGGACACTGAGCAACGCAAAAATTCAATGGCGTGTGTGGCATTGCCAACTTGCCCATTAGCTATGGCCGAAGCTGAGCGTTACTTACCGAGTTTAATTGAAAAAATAGAAGGCTTATTAGCCAAACACGGGGTGCCAAATGACAGCATTATTATGCGTGTAGTTGGTTGTCCGAATGGCTGTGGTCGTGCCATGCTAGCAGAAGCAGGCTTGGTCGGCAAAGGCCCAGGTAAGTACAACGTTTACCTTGGGGGGAATACTGAGGGTACACGTATTCCAAAGCTTTACCTTGAAAATGTTGGCGAAGAGGTTTACTTAGAAGCATTCGATAAACTCATTGGGCAATGGGTTAGTGAACGTGATGATGGCGAATGTTTTGGTGATTTTGTGATCCGCAAAGGTATTGTTGCAGAAGTAAAAGTATCCGTTACCGATTTTTACGCATAATTTAAAAGCAGCGCAAAGCGCTGGTGAGGTTTAAAGTTGACCATGAGTGAATTTAAAAACATATTACAGCTAGATAAGCAAAGCCAACAGGCTATGTTAGCTGATGCGAACGGTTTGCTGGCTGACATGAGCGCAGAGCAGCGCGTTGCATGGGCACTTGAAAATTTGCCTGACACTGCGTTTTTATCATCGAGCTTTGGTATTCAGGCTGCAGTTATGTTGCATTTAATGACTGCACAGCGCCCAGATATACCTGTGGTATTAACCGATACAGGCTACTTATTTCCAGAAACCTATCAGTTTATAGAGCAAATGACTTCGCAGTTATCACTTAACCTAAAAGTGTATAAAGCGCAGCTGAGCCCTGCATGGCAAGAGGCTAAATTTGGAAAATTATGGGAGCTAGGTGAGGCAGGCATTAAGCAATACAACCAGCTCAATAAAGTAGAGCCAATGACACGCGCTTTAAAGGAGCTAAATGCGAGCACTTGGTTTAGTGGCCTACGTCGAGATCAATCCTCAAGCCGTGCTGAAAAGCAAGTACTAGAAATAAGCCGAGGTACGGTAAAAGTGTATCCCATTATTGAATGGAATAATCGCGATGTATATCAGTATCTAACAAAGCATAATTTGCCATACCATCCATTATGGGAGCAAGGTTATGTGTCGATGGGGGATGTGCACACCACGCGTAAACTAGAGCCCGGCATGAGTGAAGAGGAAACCCGTTTTTTTGGCTTGAACCGTGAATGTGGCTTACATATTGATGGTGATGGAATTTAATTACCTTATTATTCAAAGCTATAAAATGAAAAAAACGCAGCCTTTGCTGCGTTTTTTATTGTTTAATATTTGCTGAATTGATTCTTTTTTATTATATTGGTTGTGATGATGGATTAAACACACAGCAGGAACGCTATGAAATACTTCACCTATTTAGCAGTGTCAGTGATGATAATTGCTGTTATCTTATTGTTTTATATTAAAAAACCCAATGGCCAGCCTTGGCTAAGCACCTCTCATATTTATAATGAATCAACAGAGATCAAGAATGAAATGATAGCGCTTTCATCTAGCGCGTTAGATAGTATTACCTCAGCAATTACCACAGCGGGTGAAAAAATCACTGGGGCTACCTTTGAGACAGAAACTCCTAAGCCAATTTATAAATGGCAAGACGAGCAAGGACAATGGCATTTCTCAGATGTACCAAACAAGAATGGTAAAAGCGAAGTGGTAAAGCTTAACCCCGCCGATATTAATGTCGTGGTTGCAGAAGATACCGCCATTTTGAGTGGCAGTGCTAAATCAGCAGTAAAGCCTTTTCCTCAGCGAGCACCAGCGATATACAACAGTGAATCAATTAATAAGCTGTTTGAAGATGCTGAAAAAGCTAAAAAGAGAATAGAGCAACGCAGTAAAGAGGTCGAAAGTTTTAGCGGCTTTTAGTTTTGAGGTGTTTTTGCTGTGTCTTCAAATAACGCTTTTCTGCTTCCACTAGGGTCTGTTGATCTTTCAAGGTTAAATTTGCAGCAGTCTGTTTGGTGTTTAGGCAAGGCAGAGCCTATGTCGTGTGGTTATTCCCCATAAATAGGTGATAACGCA
This sequence comes from Pseudoalteromonas sp. S1612, assembly GCF_005887175.1. Lineage (GTDB taxonomy): Bacteria > Pseudomonadota > Gammaproteobacteria > Enterobacterales > Alteromonadaceae > Pseudoalteromonas > Pseudoalteromonas undina. Next base: position 7,115 of record NZ_PNDH01000045.1, read on the forward strand.
GCATCAATGCCAAACAGGCGCTGCCCGAAGGGTTCTGCCTAGGGGCCATTTACTCTTTGTTGCTCGGCTTTTACTTAGCCCACTAGGTTACA
>NZ_PNDH01000046.1:0-5939 GCF_005887175.1 Pseudoalteromonas sp. S1612
CCCCCCCCCCCCCCCCCCCCGCCGCGCGCGCGCCCCCCGAGCCTATGAATAAACAACCAGACCACGCCCTCCGAGCGAGAGACCGTGGCCCTGATAACAGACTTGTGCTCCTCGCATGTCGGGGAGGGGGAGCCAATTTACTACACTTCCATAGACATCTCTTCAAATTTGCTCTACCATTTCTCTTTTAAAACAAAAACTTTTTGATTACAAAAACTAACTATTTGATAACTTTCTCTATCAAGCTATAATTATTTTAATAATCATGAGGTTGTGTCCTCCCCTTTGACATATAAAGATTAAACAATGGCAGCTTTTAAAAAACTTATTTTTATACAACTGATGGCTTGGTTGATTCTTGTGACCGCTGGCTGTTATTTTATTAGCCAAAATTTTGATAGTGCCATCGGTAAAGCTCAAAAAAATGCGCAAGCGACAGTCGAGCAATATATTAAAAACCTATCTGCAACTGACCTCTCTGCTGATAACTTAAAAAACACACTTGCAAGCAGTGAAATCTTTTCACACTTTACCTTGCGTGATTATCAAGGTGCTGAAGTATTTTCAGTTAACAACGCACCGCAATTGCCTGTTATTGCTGAGCTTATTCAGTCAAGCAACAACTCAGTGCGCCCTCAGTATGCCACTAATGATAATGCCGATATAAAAGTTGAATTTAAAATCAACATCACTCATTTGAGTGAGCAGTTTCAAGCTGCTTTTTTTATAATTTTAATTATTAGCACCCTACTCGCTCTAATACCTATTGCATTAATGAAAACCATTGTTAAGCACATTAATGACAATATATGTACGGACGTTGCTGATGTCATTGATATTTATATAAACCAAAATCAACTAGGCGATGATTTTGCGACTAAAATTGATTCGCCAGAGTTAGCTAAGTTAGGGAAAAGTTTAATTCCTAGCTTTAATCGTTTATCGCACTTTTTAAAAAGTAAGAATGACAATATAAAAAATGCTGCACACACAATAAAACGTGAGGCCTACAAAGACGGTGTGACTGAGTTAGGTAATCGCAACATGTTTGTTGATTACTACGAAAAGAATATTGAAAACACCGAAGTAAGTACATTTGGCTCTTTAGCACTCGTTCGCTGTAGTGAGTTACAGTCTATAAATCAAAGCCGCGGTTATCAAAAAGGTGATGAGTACATTAAAGCCGTTGCAGATATTATTGTAAGTATCAGTGGCACCTATTCCGGCAGCCAAGTTTTTAGAGTTAACAGCTCTGATTTTATAACAATTTTACCAAATACCCCGTTGAAAGAAGCTGAAAAGTTTGGTGAGAACTTACAATCTCGCTTTACTCAATATATGCAAAACCAAGAGCTTAGCTCGGTTGCAAACACAGGTATTGTTGGTTACGAAAAATCAAAGCCTTTAGGTGAGTTGCTCTCTATTGTTGATAATGCAATGAGCATGGCTCAGTCTAAACAAGCTAATGCATGGCATGTACAGCGCGATACTGATCTAGTTAATAACGTGAGCGCAGGATTTGGTAACCAAAACTGGCGTAAAGTGATCAACGAAGTAATTGAGTCTAAAAGCGTCCATTTGGTGATCCAAAATATTATGCCTTTAGGCAAAAGCATTAAAGCCTATGCTGAAATTCAAGCCCGCTTCAAAACAGAAGAAAACCAAGCTTTGCCTACCGCTTCATTTTTAGCAATGGCTGAAAAGCTCGATATGGCCATTGAAATTGACAAGTTAATAATAGACTCATCTTTAGAAAGAATAAAATCGAGTAATTTATCTGAAAAGTATTTTGGCTTAAATATTACCCCTTCAAGCGCGCATAGCGACCAGTTTATGATTTGGTTAGAGCGCCGTTTACTTAAAGATACGCATATTGCTTCTAAGTTAATTTTTGAAGTGAGTGAATTTGGTCTTCAACAAAACATTAAAGCAAGCAAACGCTTTATTGATATGGTGCATCGCGTTGGTGCCAGAATAACTGTAGAACGCTTTGGTGTCGGGCTCACCTCATTTAAATTTTTCAGAGATTTAAAACCAGACTTTATTAAAATGGATGCAAGCTATACCCGAGGCTTAGAGGACGATAAAAACAATCAATACTTTATGCGTTTAATGGTCGACCTTGCTCATAGAATTGGCGTTAGTGTTTTTGCAGAGGGCGTTGAAAGCCAAGAAGAAAAGCACATTGTAGAAACCCTATGCCTTGATGGTGTCCAAGGTTACTATATTGAAAAGCCTAAAGACATCTAACTAATTACCCTATTTAATAATAAAAAAGAGCATTTATGCTCTTTTTTACTTTTTAAAGTGTGCTTTTATGACTGTTCAGCCGTTAAAATGCTGACAGTTTTTTAATTGCAAACTCCCTTAAATTTAACCCTTTACAATTAGCCCATTATTTAACGTTGTTTATTTAACTGATAATCACTCAACGTGTTGTTAATCGCAGTAGAAAAAAGGATAATACACGGGATTTTATTAGCGTGAGGCACACATGACAGAATACGTCTTGTTATTAATTGGAACAGTGTTAGTTAACAACTTTGTATTAGTACAATTTTTAGGCCTTTGCCCGTTTATGGGTGTATCAGGAAAACTTGATACAGCCATAGGTATGTCTTTAGCAACTACCTTTGTGCTAACGCTTGCCTCTGTGACCAGTTATTTAGTAAACGAGTATATTTTATTACCACTAGATATCACCTACCTGAAAACAATGAGCTTTATTTTAGTTATTGCAGTGGTTGTTCAATTTACTGAAATGGTTGTTAGAAAAACCAGTCCAACGCTATATCGTTTATTGGGAATATTTTTACCTTTAATAACGACTAACTGTGCAGTACTCGGTGTTGCTTTATTAAATATCAAAGAAGATCACACCTTTTTACAATCTGCCGTTTATGGGTTTGGTGCCGCAGTGGGTTTTTCATTAGTTTTAGTTTTATTTGCGGCATTACGCGAACGCCTAGCCGCGGCAGATGTTCCCACTCCATTTAAAGGTGCTTCAATCGCAATGATAACGGCAGGTTTAATGTCAATGGCCTTTATGGGTTTTACTGGATTAGTGAAGTTTTAATATGACCTTGTTGTACGCTTTAATAGCGCTGGGTTTACTGGCGTTAATTTTCGGATTAATTTTAGGATTTGCAGCCGTACGTTTTCGAGTTGAAGGTAATCCTGTAGTGGAGCAAATCGATACCATTTTGCCACAAACACAATGTGGTCAATGTGGTTATCCTGGTTGTCGCCCTTATGCAGAAGCCATTGCCAATGGCGATGAAATAAACAAGTGCCCACCCGGTGGTGATGCGACAGTTAAAAAGTTGGCTGATTTGATGGGTGTTGAGGCTAAACCTCTAGCCGGCGGCGAACAAGCCGAGCCAGTTAAAACGGTGGCCTACATTCGCGAAGATGAATGTATTGGTTGTACCAAATGTATTCAAGCCTGCCCTGTTGATGCCATTGTTGGTGCAACCCGACAAATGCACACCGTTCTAATTGACGAATGTACAGGCTGTGACTTGTGCGTTGAACCTTGTCCGGTCGATTGTATTGACATGCTACCCGTTGCACCAACAAAACAAACTTGGAAATGGCAACTAGACGCTATTCCTGTTACCCAAATAGATTAGAGGTTTGAGTGGAAAAGTTACTTGAACAAATAAAAAAAGGCACCGTTTGGGCATTTCCTGGCGGCGTACATCCTCCGCAGCAAAAGTCATTATCTAATAATACGCCTATTGCGCGCCTTCCTTTGCCTGAAAAACTCGTTTTGCCTTTAAAGCAGCATATTGGCGCTAGCGGTAAGTTAATTGTAGAAAAAAACCAGCACGTATTAAAAGGTCAACCATTAACTAAGCCTTCTGCTAACTGGTCGGTACCCGTGCATGCACCGACTTCAGGTACTATTACTGATATAACGCCTATGCCATCAGCGCATCCTTCTGCCTTGCCTGAATTAAGCATTATTATTGAACCCGATGGCAAAGATACCTGGTGTGAATTATCGCCTTTAGCAAACCCAGCCAATGCATCACACGATGAACTCGTTGATGTTATTCATAATGCGGGGATCTCTGGCATGGGAGGCGCAGGTTTTCCAACCTACGTTAAAGCAGATATTAAGCAGCCAATTGAGTTTTTAATCGTGAACGCGGTTGAGTGTGAACCTTACATCACGGCTGACGATACTTTAATGCGCGAACATGCCGCTGAAATAATCAAAGGTATTGAGCTCATGCAACAGCTGCTCAATCCTACCCTGTGTATTATTGGTATTGAAGATAATAAGCCCGAGGCTATCACAGCCATGACAGAAGCGGCGAAGCATAACGAGCATATTTTAGTGCAAACAGTCCCTACTGTTTATCCCTCTGGCGGTGAAAAACAGCTAATAAAACTGCTCACTAACCGTGAAGTACCAAACGGCGGTATCCCTGCTGATATCGGCATTTTAGTACATAACACAGGTACTTTATTTGCGATTCAGCAAGCCGTATACGAAGGTAAACCGTTAATTGAACGTGTAGTTACCGTTACCGGCAATACCATACATAAGCCCGGTAATGTATGGGTGCTATTAGGTACTGAGATAAAACACTTACTTGATTGCCAAGGGTTTTCACCTGTGCCACAACAACGTGTGGTCATGGGTGGTCCTATGATGGGATTTACCTTACCTACGGTTCGTATTGGCGTTGTTAAAACAACAAACTGCATACTTGCTCCAGATCATAAAGAATTAGCAGAGCCTGGCCCAGAAAAAGCCTGTATTCGCTGTAGTGCCTGTGCAGATGCGTGCCCTGCTTCATTGTTACCACAGCAGTTACAGTGGTTTGCTAAATCAAAAGAATACGACAAACTCCAAGAACATAACTTATTTGATTGTATTGAATGTGGCGCGTGTGCCTATGTTTGCCCAAGTGAAATACCACTCGTTCAGTACTACCGCGTTGCAAAAGTTGAGATTAAAGAGCAAATTGCCGAGAAGATAAAATCTGATCGCGCTAAAGAACGATTTGATGCACGTAAAGCGCGTTTAGAGCAAGAGCAAGCTGAGCGAAAAAATCGCCATAAACGTAAACCTGCAGCTAAATCTACCGAAGAGCAGCAAAAAGTAGCCGATGCCCTTGCCCGCGTTAAAGATAAAACCAGCGATGGTGACAATAAATCAGCTGTAGCAGCGGCAATTGCGCGTGCTAAAGCTAAAAAACAAGGTGGCGAACTTGAGCCAGATAACAGTGAAGTTGCAAAAGAGCGCGCAGCACGTAAAGAGCAAGCTCGCCTTTATAAAGAGCAAAAAGCACAAAATAATGGTGATGACGAAGCTGTAGATGACAAAAAGTCAGCAGTTGCAGCCGCTATTGCCCGCGCTAAAGCCAAAAAGGCAGCACAAGCTAATGAGCAAACAGCAAGCGATGACACTGCAAGTGAATCTCCAGCTGCTGCCGATGATAAAAAAGCTGCCGTCGCTGCAGCCATTGCCCGTGCTAAAGCCAAAAAGGCAGCGCAAGCTGCTGAGCAAACACCAAACGATGACACAGCAAGTGAATCTCCAGTTGCTGCCGATGATAAAAAAGCTGCCGTCGCTGCCGCTATTGCCCGCGCTAAAGCCAAAAAGGCAGCACAAGCTAATGAGCAAACAGCAAGCGATGACACTGCAAGTGAATCTCCAGTTGCTGCCGATGATAAAAAAGCTGCCGTCGCTGCAGCTATTGCCCGTGCTAAAGCTAAAAAGGCAGCGCAAGCTGCTGAGCAAACACCAAACGATGACATAGCAAGTGAATCTCCAGTTGCTGCCGATGATAAAAAAGCTGCCGTCGCTGCCGCTATTGCTCGAGCTAAAGCCAAAAAGGCAGCACAAGCTAATGAGCAAACAGCAAGCGATGACACAACAAGTGAATCTCCCAGATGCTGCCGAGCAGACGACAGAACACCAC
>NZ_PNDH01000047.1:0-26692 GCF_005887175.1 Pseudoalteromonas sp. S1612
ATTGCTCATATCGGTGACGGTAGATATGAAACTAAAAAAGCCCTTACGGGCTTTTTTTATGTCTGTAATTTAATGCGTAAGGCTTTAACCTACGCTTTAAAAATTAACGGCGGTTTTTTCGTGCACGTGCTCGGCGTTGTTTTTTCTCTTCTTCTTTGGCTTGCTTTTTAGCCTCTGCAGCAGCGCGCAATCCAGCCACCATTATTTCTTCCTCTTCACGCATGGTAGGTGTTTCCATGGTGATACGGCCAATAATACCATCTCGTAATTCATTAATTAGAATTTCTGACATTTTATACGTATCGATTTGGTTACCACCGCGAATACAGCCGCGTTTTTTACCCGCCATTTCAACAAACTCCCAATCACTTTCTGGTAGCTCATCTAACTTATAACGTGCTTTTAAAAGCTCAGGATAAGCATGCAATAAATACTCAGCGGTGTAACTTGCTACTTCTTCGTACTCAATAGCGGTATCACGTATCGCACCGGTTGCGCCTAAACGATAACCTGAGTTTTCGTTTTCTACTTTTGGCCACAGCATCCCTGGCGTATCGTAAAGCATAATGCCATCATCAAGCTTAATACGTTGCTGCGCCTTAGTTACTGCAGGCTCGTTACCTGTTTTAGCCACTATACGCCCAGCAAGCACATTAATAAGCGTAGATTTACCTACGTTTGGAATACCCATTATCATGGCTTTAATTTGCTTATCTGCACCAACTTTATGCGGCACTAACTTTTTACATAGCTCATTAATACGATGCACTTCAGCCGCTTTATCGTTACCAAATGCAATCGCTTTTACGCCATTTTCTTGCTCAAAGTAATCCTTCCACGCTTGGGTCATTTTAGGGTCAGCTAAATCGGCTTTATTCAAAATTTTGATGACCGGCTTACCTTCACGCAGGGTAGCCACCATCGGGTTTTCGCTACTGTAAGGAATGCGCGCATCTAGCACTTCAATGATCACATCCATTTGTGGCATTATTTCTTTAATTTCATTTCGGGCTTTATTCATGTGCCCAGGGAACCACTGGATAGCCATTTTTAACTCCTAACATATAATTTGTAGCTATTTTAACTGGCAATTCATTTAATTGCGCTATACTGGCGCAAATTTTTTCAGATTAGATATCATGGCTCTCAAATCTACCATTATTAAAGCGCAACTATCGCTTAGCGATATGGACCGTCACGTATACCAAGACTTTAATTTAACCTTGGCACAACACCCTTCAGAAACTGAGCAGCGCTTGATGATCCGCTTACTAGCGTTTGCACTTAATAGCTGTGATGGATTAGAGTTTACTAAAGGTTTATGTGCTGATGATGAGCCGGAGCTTTGGCATGTCAATTACAGCGAAGAAATAGAGCTGTGGATTGAGCTGGGGTTACCAGATGAAAAGCGCCTTAAAAAAGCCTGTAATAAAGCTAAAAAAGTAGTTTTATATACTTATGGCGAGAATAACCAAGCTATTTGGTGGCAAAAGCATCAGCCTAAATTGTACGAGTTTAAAAACTTAAGCATTTTTAGCCTTGATTATGCTGCTACTCAGTTATTAGCTGCGTTGGTTGATCGTAATATTAAATTGGCTATTACCATTCAAGATGGTGAAGTTTGGGTTAATACCGACACCACTAACATTGAGATAAAACCTCAGCAATTAATGTAATTAGAATAGGTTATACCAATTGCATTAAATTAGTTATCCATTATAGCGACAAAGAAATAAGTCGATAACAAGGCGAAAATGATGACATATAGTTGCTCTATATAAATAATTTTTAACGCAGGTAGCGGATTATTTAATACGCTAGAATGATCATGTTTTTAATAAAATTGGTATTTGGGGGCGTATGAAAGTTAAACGCGTTATTGTTTTACATGGCCTGTATATGTCTGGCTTGGTTATGCGCCCGTTATGTTCGCGTCTAGAAGAGTCGGGGGTTAAAGTTTTAAACTTAACCTACAATACTCGAGACCCTAATCGAGATGCTATTTTTACGCAAATAGATGAGTTTATTAGCAATGAGCCTTCTGCTTTAGTCTGCCACTCTATGGGAGGCTTAGTTGCCCGCGCCTACTTAGAAGCAAACTCAGCGCCAAGTCACCATGTTGAAAAGGTGATCACCTTAGGTACGCCACATACTGGCAGTCATATTGCTGAGAAAATGCAACAAAAAGGGTTTGAGCTATTATTAAAAAATAGTGTTGAATTTTTACTCTCAAAAAATGGTGATTGGCCTTTTAAAGCCAAGCTATATAGCATTGCCGGCGACTTACCGATTGGCTTAATGCCACTCATTGTAAAAGGCAGCCGCTCTGATGGCACCGTATTACTAGATGAAACCAAACTCAAAGGTATGGCTGAACACAAGGTGTTTCATTTAAGCCATACCAGTATGATTTACTCTCGCCAAGTCGTTAATTATATTCTTGAGCGCTTGAACGAGGACATTTAGTCCTCAGCTGCAGCGGCCACTTTATAGCTGATCAAAAATATAATACCTAACACCAGCGGCATGGGTGCAGCGATATAACCAAAGGTATCAGAGTTTGCAAAACTCGCACCCGCTAAGTGCGCAACTAATCCAACAACAAACGCGACCAAAGCAATACCAATAACGATGAGTTCAGCTTTATTCTCTTTACGTGTTTTAGCTTCCATTATTTCTCTCCGCATCTAATCAAGTAGCCCCTTAACTTAATAAAGTACTCTCTATCAAGTTGGGTTATATTGATTATGCGCTTTACTTGTGCGCGTTTTTTGACCTAAATCAATAAATAAAATAAGTCTGTGCTGAGCCTTTCAAAAGCTTGTTTTAGATCATATTTTGTACTCACAAAATAAACAATTTCGCTGCTCAAGGTAGTATTTCTATAAACACAACCCATATCTATTGAACAGCGTTAGTTAATTCATTTATAAAACCACAGATACGCTGATAGCTTTTAGCTATGGCATCAATATGTATAAACGATTTTATTCATAGACGATTATGAGCAATACTTATTTTACTGAGCAATATGTGAAAATTCATAAAAACGGTTATTTAAGGAGCAAGGTATGTCGCAAGTAAATGCAATTGGTTTAAACAGTACAAAAAGTGAAGATATTATTAAGTCACTGAATACGCTTTTAAGCAGCTATCAAATTCAATATATGAATGCGCGCGGTTTTCACTGGAATATTAAAGGCCGAAACTTTTTTGAATTACATTTAAAGTTTGAAGAAATTTATAACTTACTACTATTAAAAGTAGATGAAATCGCAGAACGTATTTTAACGCTTGATGGTGCACCGCTACATGCGTTTTCAGATTACTTAGAAGTAAGTGAAATTAAAGAAGCAAAAGGGATCAGCGATGGCGTAACCGCAGTAGAGAACTTACTTGCCGGATACAGCAGCTTAATTAAAATGCAGCGCGATATTCTTGCACAAGCCGCTGAAGCTGATGATGAAGGTACCGCGTCATTAATGAGTGACTACATTAAAGAGCAAGAAAAACTAGTGTGGATGTTAAAAGCCTACCTAGATTAAGTTATTTTAAAAAATAGAAAGCCTCAGTTATGACTGAGGCTTTTTTGTGATAATCATATACTGGCTATGACAAAGCGATAAAAAAGGCCATTTCTAGCGCTTTTTCTTCTAAGCTCTTAAAGCGACCCGATGCCCCACCATGCCCTGCATCCATGTCGGTTTTAAACACTAAAATATTATCATCGGTTTTATATTCACGCATTTTAGCCACCCATTTCATTGGTTCCCAATACTGTACTTGTGAGTCGTGCAAGCCGGTTGTCACCAATATATTGGGGTAGTGTTGCGCACTAATATTGTCGTACGGTGAATACGCTTCAATAATCTCGTAAAAATGAGGGTCATTTGGATTACCCCATTCATCATACTCATTTGTTGTAAGCGGAATGCTTTCATCTAACATGGTGGTGAGCACATCTAAAAATGGCACATGGCAGCCCACTCCACAGTAAAGTTCAGGCGCTTGATTTACCACAGCTCCCATTAATAACCCCCCTGCACTGCCACCAGAGGCAAACACTTTACTTTTGTTGCCGTATCCTTGCTCAGTGAGCGCTTTGGTTACATCTATAAAGTCATTAAAGCTATTTTGTTTATGCTGTTTTTTACCATGTTCGTACCATGAACGCCCTAGCATTTCACTACCACGCACATGCGCAATCGCATAAACAAAACCACGGTCGAGTAAGCTAAGTGACGTACTCGAAAAACTAGGATCTATGGTGATCCCATACGCGCCATAACCATATTGAAACAACGGATTTGAACCATCTTTTTTAAAGCTATCTTTACGATATACCAACGACACCGGCACTTTTACCCCATCTCGAGCGTTTACCATAAGTCGCTCTGACTGGTAGTCTTCTGCGTTAAAATCACCGAGTACTTTTTGTTGTTTAAGTAAGGTTTTTTCGCCTGTGGTTAAATCAACATTATAGAGCGAGCCGGGAGTCGTTAAGCTCGAATAGTAAATGCGTGCATGGGTTACACTTGGCTCTGGATTCATCGCAATAGCGGCGTAGTAACAAGGATCATCAAACTCAAGGTTCATTCGCTCGGCGTTTTGATTAACCACAACAAAGCGTGCTTGGCCTTGTTCGCGCTCGCTAAGCACTAAAAAGTCATTAAATAGTTCAACGCCTTCTAATAATACAGTTTCACGATGAGGGGTATGTGTTTGCCACTGGTTTTTATCAGCAATGGTATTGCTTGTCGCGATCATTAATCTAAAGTTTTTAGCCTGCCAGTTAGTCACTATATAAAAAGTATCACCGAGCTTATCAATATCAAATTCATGGCCCTCCTCACGCGGCATTAAAGCAGTAAATTCGCCATGGGGCTGATTGGCATCAAGTATCCACATGTCGTTAGTTTCTGTGCTTGCTAAATCGATTATAATTAAGCTTTCATCACGACTTTTACCCAACCCCATAAAAAAGCTACTGTCTTGCTCTTCGTATACCAACACATCTTGGTGTTGCTCACTCCCTAGCTCATGTCTAAAAACTTGATAACCCAATAAGGTTTTTAAATCCTTTTTTACATAAAATACGGTTTGATTGTCGTTCGCCCAAACAACCTGCCCCTCGGTATTTTCAAGTATATCGTCGAGCATTTTATCGTTGTTTAAATCTTTAAAGCGAACAGTGTAAATACGTCTGCCGTCGGTATCCTCAGAGTATGCCATTAATTGCTCACTGGGGCTCAGCGCCACTTCCCCTAGCTCATAAAACTCATAGCCGTTAGCAAGTTCATTCACATCAAGTAGCAACACTTTATTAGCCATTGCCATACTGCTACTGCGATAATGGCGTGCATATTCATCATCTCCGCGAACCTCTGAGTGATACCAATACTGGCCGTCTTTTACCGGTACGGTGTTGTCGTCTTTTACAATACGGCCTTTAAGCTCTTCAAATAATGCACTTTGTAATGGCTTAATAGCGGCTAATTGCTCATCACAATAAGCGTTTTCTTGTGCTAAATGCGCGAGTATTTCGGCACTTTTTCGTTCATCATCGCGCATCCAATAATAATCATCACTGCGTGTTTTTGCGTGAGTTGTAAGCGCATAAGGTTGCTTTTTAGCAATAGGAAAATTAGGCAATAAGCTTAAAGAATAATCAGAAGAAGACACAAAAAAACCGCTTAAAAAATAACAATGGCGGCCAGTTTATCATAAAAATAAAAAAGCCCACTCATAGTTGAGTGGGCTAAAGCGGTATAAATTCGATAACTAAAAACTACGTGAATTTTATTGTTGTCGTTATACCTAAGGGAAGTTGATTTACTGTATTTGCTGCCAAGCCATAGTCCAGCTCTCGCCAACGCCAGGCTCAAACATAGTGTTATGCTCATCTACACGGCAAAATTCGCTAAATGGCCATGCCTTACACTGGTATATATGCCCAGTTTTTGGCTGTAATACTTTGGTGCCCGCACTATACATATCGCCATTTTGAGGATAAATTGCGTCGTATCCAAGGCTATTTACAGCAATTAATTTTTTATTTTTTTCAGCGCGATTAAAATGGACCACCGCGCTACAAATACCACTGCTTTCAAGTGCAAATATTTTGTTATATCGATACGCAACAACCAATCCTTGCTCTGTCATTCTGCCAGCGCACACCAGTGGAATATGCATATTAATATGCTCAACTACCAGTAAACTCCAAGCATGGGGTTCTCCCTGTTCAGGGGAAAGTATTTCATAATCAAACGCTAGCTGAGTTAATTCGCCATGCTCATCGTAAAAGCTCACACTAACCGTATCACCAACAAATAGCTGGCTATACTGATCCAGCCCAAGACAACCAATAGTTAACCATTCTCCACACGTTAATGATGAATGTATAAACACTGCAACACCTTAAAGAGTCAAACGTCTCGCCCATATCATATGGCTTACAACAGGCAAACTAGCTCGTAGGCTAATATGCGTTAACCAACATCAACCATTGTAATCAGCAACGTCACAACAATCAAACAAAAGAATGTAACTGAAGTTTAAAAACAATACTTAAGTATAAAATCATAAAAATAAAAAAAGCCAACCGCTTTAACGGTTGGCTTTTTTATTTAGCTGCATGACATGTGTGATGTTAACTTACACTCACCTTTTTACTTGCGAACGGGCGTTTAATTAGAGCGCCTATATCGGTTAAAATAATATACAAACACGGTACCAAAATAAGGGTGATCAGTGTTGCAAACATAACCGCAAAACCAAGTGCTACCGCCATAGGTATTACAAATTTAGCTTGTAGACTGGTTTCAAACATAATCGGTAATACGCCGGCAAAGGTAGTAATTGAAGTAAGTAGTATCGGCCTAAAGCGTGCACAGCCTGCCTCAATAACCGCATCTTTTATACTAATACCAGCACGACGCGCCTGATTAATAAAATCAGTCATAACTAATGAGTCATTAATAACAACCCCTGCCGCGGCAATTAAACCAAAGCCCGACATTAAGCTAATATCTAAGCCAAACCAAAAATGCCCCCATATTGCCCCCGTTAGACTAAATGGAATAACCGACATTACAATTAATGGTTGTGAGTAACTTTTTAGCGGCACGGCCAGTAATATATAAACTAAAATCATACCACCAGCAAAAAACAGTAACTGCTCATCGGCTTGTGCCTGCTGCTCTTCAATTGCGCCACCTAGTTCTGACTTAACGCTCGGATATTCGTCCAACAATTGTGGTAGTAGATTTTCTTTTACTTGCTTAACCACTTCGCCTGGCTCAATTACTTCTTCGTCTATGTTGCCATACACATAAACAGTACGATAACCGCCTTCACGACGAATATAACTAATACCAGGGGTTTCAGTTAGCTCAACCACATCTCCTAGCAGCACTTCCCTACCTTGTGGCGTGGTGATAACCGCGTGTTTAAGCGATGAAAACGCTTCACGGGTAAGTTTAGGGTAACGTACCATCACCCGCACTTCTTCACCGCGGCGAATAACACGTTGCGCCTCGCCACCATAAAAACTCGCACCTACTTGATTTGCAATTGAGGCCAAATCTAACCCTAAGTCAAAAGCGACTGGTTTTAAGCTCATTTGTACTTCTTTGCTAGCAGGGTCAATGGTAGAGCTTATGTCGAATAAGCCTTCTTGTTGCTGCAATAATCCAATAAAGCGACGCCCGGCTTCATTCAATGTATCAATGTCAGAGCCGTACAGTAAATAGCCGAACTCACCGCCACTACCGCCGCCTCCACCGCCAACATCATCCTGAATAGTTAGCGATTTAACACCCGCAATATTTGGCATAGCTTCACGCCAGCGGCGCGAAAGCTCAAAGGCATTATAAGGGCGTAAATCTTCATCAACCAATGGCGCTAATAGTTGCGCCTCTGTACGACCTTGATTAAATACCAATACATCGCGAATCATTTTTTGCCCTTCTTCGCGCGCTGTTTGCTTATCTATTTCAAGCACCATGGCTTCGATTTGGCGAATAGCATTAATAGTTTGGATGTCTGATACGTTATCGTTCATCTCGAGATTAATTTGCGGGAAGTCATGCGGCACTTTAGGTGATGGGATCATTCTCACCTGATTAGACGATATTAACGCAAAGGTGAAAATTAATAGCGCAACAAAACTAAATAGCACCGTCCAACGCCACTTTATACAAGTAACAATAAACTGCCTATACGGCCCATTTACAAAACCAAAAAAGCGCTTATTAAAGCGCGCTCGCCAGCCATCAGGGTTAATAGGAGAAAAGTGAGTATGCGCAATGTGTGCCGGTAATATCAGCTTAGATTCAATCAAGCTAAATATTAAACATAAAATTACCACCACTGAAATACCTATAAAAAAGGAACTTTCAGGGCCACTTGAAAGCGTAAATGGCGCAAACACAGCAATGGTTGTTAGTACACCAAAGGTAGCAGGGGTTGCCACTCGTTTGGCGCCATTAACCACATTAACAACACCACCGCCTTTTTTTTCTATTTCGGTGTAAGCACTTTCACCTATGACAATGGCATCGTCCACCACAATCCCCAGCACCATAATAAAGGCAAATAAAGACACAATATTAATCGTGATACCAAATAATGGCATCAGCATCATCGCACCTAAAAAGCACACTGGTAAACCAATCATTACCCACAGTGCGAGCTTAAAACGTAAAAATAACGAAAGCATAAGAGCAACTAAAATTGCACCTTGCAGCAAATTAGCTTTCATCATATCTAAGCGTGCATTTAGGTAATAAGTAAAGTCCATTAGTGGCTCTATACGAACACCCAATGGCAGTTCTTTATTTTTTTGATCAATATACGCTTTAACTGAATCGGCCACCGGAATAATGTTTTGATCTTCGGTGGCTTTTACCGACAAATAAACCGCGTTTTCGCCATTAAATTTAAAGTAACGCTCACCTTCAACAAACTGATCTTTGATGGTAGCAATATCTTGTAACAACACTTTGGCACCGTTCGCGCCAATTTTTACCGGAATTTGCCTAAATTCTTCACCAGAATAAAACTGATTTTCTACTCGAACCGAAATAACACCAGCATCAGTTTTTAGTTGTCCGGCCGAAAAATTAGCCGAATAACGACGTACCGCGTTCGCTACATCCGATAAGGTTAAATTATATTGACGAAGTGTGTCGGGCTCTATTTCTATGGCAATTTCATCCAGTGGCACATCATTTACCACTAAAGATACATTCGATAACTGCAATAATTCATCTTCAACCTGATTTGCGATTGGCTTAAGTTCATTTAGCGGTAGGTCGGCAACGAGCGTCATACCAATTACATCTTGGCGAAACTCTATTTGGCTAATGGTAACCGGCTCCATTCCCGCTGGAAAAGTTGCAATACCATCTACTCGCAGCTTGACCTTATCGAGAACGTCGGTGAGCTCTGCGTCAGTATTAATTTCAAGGCTGGCAGAACCACCATTACGAAAAGCGCGATACACCCCTTTTTTTATCTCAGTTATATCTTTTAACGACTCTTCAATTTTTATTAAGATGCTTTCTTCAATTTCCTGTGGCGACGCCCCAGGGTAGTTTGCATTCACCGTAATATAGTTAACTTCTATATTGGGGAACATTTGTCGCTGAATGGTAAAGTAGCTTATAAGCCCCATGACAATAATAAAAAACATCATTAAATTGGCAGCAACAGAGTTGTTAGCAAAATAAGCAATTAACCCTGTTTGTTTGGTTGTATTGGGCTGTTCTGTGTTATTCATAACTCACCCTACCTTAAAGTTTTTCAGTGGATGCGTTTTCTGCTGCATCTGTACTTTTAGTCTCTGTTAAACCGGCTATTTTTACTGCCATTCCTTTTTGTGGATATTCCGGCAAGGTAGTAACAAGCTTGTCGTTGGCTTCTAAGCCATCACTGATATAGAAGTATTCACCTTCTTCACGAATTACTTTCACCTTACGCGGCTCTAACTGTTGCTCATCATTGACTACCCACACGGTTTGGTTATTTACTAACTCTTGCGGTAAACGATAAATATTATTGAGCATAGTGCCAGCAAAGTTTACTTGTACATAAGTGCCAAATTTAATTGCAGGCTGCTGATTAGTAAGCCCATAAGGATCTTCAATTCTTATTACTAAACTGCTCATGCGAGTCGCGTTATCAACAATCCCTAAATCGCGGTCTATTACTGCTTGGCGAGTAAACCCATTTAATCCTGTTTTAATAACCGTTGCAGTTACCCCTTTAACACGCTCAGGTAAAAACACACTGTCAAAGCCAGCGATCGGAATAATCACTTCAGCGGTTTCAATATTATTCAGCTCGGCAACTTGAGCGCCCATAGTGACAAACTGACCAACACCTACATTACGACTCACCACTAGTGCATCGTATGGTGCGCTCACTTCACAATTATCTAAATCGCGTTGTGCCCTTTTCAATGCAGCTTGGGCCGATTTAACCGATGCCTGCGCACTCAACACTTGTGGTTTACGTAAAAATAAATCTGTACGCGCTTTATTTGGGAAACGTTTTGCTTCGTCTTCTGCTACTTTAGCTTGCGCTTGCTCTTCAATTAACATCGCTTGCGCGCGGGCAAGTTCAGCCTCGGCTTGCAGTACTGCTGCTTCGTAGTTATCTTTTTCAATTGTAAATAAGATTTCGCCACGACCCACGACCCCACCGGCCACAAAGCTTGGATGCCAGCTAACTACCTCACCGGATACTTGCGCTGAAAGCTGGGTATTTTCTAGCGGCTGCACTTCACCATAACTATTAATGATAACTTGATGATTGTTAGCGGAAACAGCTTCAACCTGCACCGTTGGACGAGTGTCTATGACTTCTTTTTTATCTGACTCTTTTGCAATCGCATTAATTGCAGCAAAACCAACCACACCTAATGTTAATGCTACGAACGGAAAAATCCACCTAAGTACATTACCTTGCATCTGTTTATTACTCCCAAATTACTATTAACACCATGATACCAAAGCTTAATGAAACATTAACGTGACATTTGTAAGCAACTGTTACAAAAAAGTATAGGTTAGGTCTTATGCAGTGAAGTATAAATCAATAAAAACCCTCACTGAGTCGCTTATAAATGTATTGTTACAAATTTTTACCATTATAAATCATAAAGCTAATCACTTTGGGGTAGTATTTAGGAACGATACTGTACGAAATAGCATGACAAACCGTACAGTAAAATTACATTAACAACGACAAAAGACAAATTATGAAATTAACCACACTTACCTTGGCGCTTAGTATAGCGCTTGGCAGTAGCTATACTGTTGCTGCTGAAAAAAAAGAAGAAAAAAAGCCACAAACATTAAGTGAAATGATTAAAGGCCAAACCGAATTTGCTGGCATTTTTAATCTTTACCAAGATGAAAAAACCGGTGACCACCTAATGGTAATTAACGAGTCACAGCTCGATACCCCTTTTGTTTATTTTGCACACACCATTGATGGTGCGACTGATGCGGGTCATTTTCGTGGCGCGTACCGTGAAACAAAGTTAATTGAATTTAGAAAGTACTTTGATCGTATCGATATTGTTAGTAAAACCCCGCGTTACTTATTTAACGAAAATAGCGCGCTAGCTAAAGCCAGCGAGGCAAACATTAGCGAAGCGGTACTTGCAAGTATAAAAATAGAAAAGCAAGAAGAAGGTAAAATAGCCTTTAATGTTAACAAGCTATTTTTAAGTGAAGCACTGCATAAAGTATCACCAACACCTAATCCGAACGATAAAAATGCTAAAAAGCGTTTTAAAGTAGGTAAATTAGATGATAAAAAATCACGTATCATCAAACAGCGTCCTTACCCTAACAACCTAGATGTGGTGGTTGACTATGTATTTACTAATAGTAGCCCAACCGTTCGAGGCTCAGGTGCGATAAGCGATCCACGAAGCGTGTCAGTAAAAGTTCAGCACTCATTTGTAGCTTTACCTGATAATAGCTACCAACCTCGTTTTGATGATGCGCGCATTGGTTATTTCACTAATCAGTTTGATAAAATGACATCAACTGACTGGGCACCATACCAAGATGTAATAAAGCGCTGGGACCTACAAAAGAAAGATCCAAACGCAGCACTTTCAGAGCCAGTAAAGCCGATTACCTGGTGGATAGAAAATACTACGCCTGTTGAGTGGCGAGATACAGTTCGTGACGCCGTACTTGCTTGGAATAGCTCATTTGAAAAGGCAGGCTTTAAAAATGCAATAGAAGTAAAAGTACAACCTGATGATGCCGATTGGGATGCCGGCGATATTAATTATAATGTACTGCGTTGGACTTCATCGCCTAAGCCACCTTTTGGTGGATATGGACCAGCATTAGCTAACCCGCTAACCGGTGAAATTTTAGGCTCAGACATTATGCTTGAGTTTGTATTTATGAAAAACCGCTGGATATACGATACGCTTTATACTCAAGGCACTATGAGCCATACACAACCAGGAAGCAACACTGAGCTTAATTGCTCTTTAGGTCATGAGTTACAACAAAACCTAATACTTGCAAAAGGCTTAGCAAATGGTGCTGATATTGAAGATACTGAAATGTTACGCCAAGGCTTAACTCAGTTGGTTTTACATGAAGTAGGGCATACTTTAGGTCTTAATCACAACATGAAATCTTCTATTTTGTGGGATGAGAAAGAAGTTCACGACAAAAGTAAAACTCAAGGTATAGTGACCGGCTCAGTAATGGACTATGCGCCAGCAAATATAGCGCCAACGGGTGTAACTCAAGGCGATATCTTCCAAACTAAACCCGGTCCATACGATGATTGGGCAATAAACTACGGCTACAGCGCAGCCCTTAAAGATGAAGCAGCAGAACAAGCTCGTCTTGATAAAATACTCGCTCGCTCAAGCGAACATGCACTGGCCTTTGGTAACGATGCCGACGATATGCGTGCACCAGGTCGCCATATAGACCCTCGCGTGATGATTGGCGATTTATCGTCTAACCCTGCAGCTTATGGTGCAGATAGAATGGCACTGATCAATACACTATTTTCTGAACTTAAAGACAAAGCTACAGTAAAAGGCGAGTCTTACCAACAGCTTGTTACTTCTGCTAACAGCCTATTTGGCCAATACCGTGCGCAGGCAGGTGTGGTATCTCGTCAAATTGGAGGGGTTTATGTAGAGCGTGCCGTAGTGGGCGATGAAAATGCAGCAAAGCCTTTTACACCGGTGCCACTTGAGCGTCAAACTCAAGCAATGGCTATTTTAGCTGAGTATGTGTTTGCTCCAAATGTACTGCAAAGTATGCAGCCTTTGTATAACTTTATGCAGCAACAGCGTCGTGGGTTTAATCATTACGGTAAAAACGAAGACCCTAAACCGCATAAAATGATTTTAGGCATGCAAAAAGGTGTATTAGCGCAACTACTGCATCCTGCTGTGTTACTGCGTATTTCAGATACCGCTTTATATGGTAATGAATACAGCCTTACGCAATTTATGGGGGATTTAACTGCAAGTATTTTTGTTGATAGTAAAAATGCTAATTCGATCAGTCATAATTTACAGATTGAATACGTAAATCAGCTTATTGCAATTGCAGGCTTAAAAAAAGCAAGTAAATACGATAACTTAGCAAAAACAGCTGCGCTATATCAGCTAACTCAAATAGCCGATCAAGATGTTGCATGGGGTGCAGACACCGCAACCAAAGCACATAAAAAGTATATCGATCGCTTAATTAGCAAAGCGCTAGAAGCGTAAATAACACTGAGTAAACCAAGGCCACGTTTTACGTGGCCTTTTTTACACTAATTCAAAGGTAAATAGTACCTTTTAGGTACCTTACGGCATGACCCGTCAATGTTACTGTTGTATCACCCACTTCACAGTAAAGCTTCCCGCCTCGTTGTGAGGCCTGATAAGCACTTAAAGAGTTTTTGCCAAATTGTTCTACCCAATAAGGGGCAAGCCCGGTATGAATTGAGCCGGTCACAAAATCTTCATCACCACCACTGGCAGGCCAAAAATAACGAGAAATAAAGTCATACTCAACACTCGGTGCTGTTGCAACCACATCTAATGGGGCTAATTTTTTTAGTTGTTCATTAGTTGTTTTCAGATCTACAACCTGCTGCTCATTATCATAAATAGCAAAATAAGCTTGGCGGTTTTTCAGCACTTTAACAGGTTGTATAGACAAGCCAGCTAATAAAGCATCAGGGATAAGCTGAACCTCTTCAGGGGCTTGTTTAGGAAAGGTCATAGCAAAGCTGCCATCGTTATTTTTATTAACAATCAGTTTGCCCACCGCCTCTGCGCTAAAGCGCACCTGCGATATACTATGTTGCTCACAAAGCACATAGGCCGCTGCTAAAGTAGCATGGCCGCAAAAATCAATCTCCATTAATGGCGAAAACCAACGTATCGCAAAGCTTCCATCTGCCGACTGACAAGTAAAAGCGGTTTCAGACACGTTGTTTTCCGAAGCTATATTCAGCATAAGATCATCACTAAGCCAAGACTCTAGTGGGATCACGGCAGCATAATTACCTTTAAACAGTTCACTGCTGAACGCATCGATTTGATGGATAGTTAATTTCATAGTGGGCACTTTTTATTTATTGGTCACTCAAAGTGCCACAAATGAAATTAACGGTCACTATAATTTTATGCCAACACAGGACGTACGCGATAATACTGCATACACGCAAATTGCAGCGCATTAGTTAGCAATATCATAATAAACATTAAGATATGCGAAGTACTTTGCACTGGCATGGCTAGCTCTGCAAACAAACCACAGATACCTGCTATAAATTGCAAACTAAAATAGCGCGCACTAAGGTTACTAATATTCCCTGTTCGCAGTGTTTTATAGGTTTGTGGCATAACCCGTACTGAACTCATAATTAAGCCCACATAGGTTAAGCCATTTAGCACAGTGGCGGTATCTAGGTTAGGGTTTAACAGCAACAAAAAAGGTAATAACGAAAAGCTAAGCATGCCAAGTAACTGCAGCTTCTGACGTTTAGCGGCATTATAACGTGCAAAAAAGTATAAAATTAAACCACTTAATAAACCTGTCGCAAAAAACGGCAAGGCAATATAAAAACGAGCAAAATAAAGATTGTAGCTAATAAAGTACACACTTTGCGCTAAACCAAATGTCATCATTAGCAGTGATACACCCGATACACTGCGGTTTTTAATAATTTTATTAAGTAACGGTAAAAAACTAAAAACCAAAATAAACACTGATAAAATAGGCAAATAATACGCCAAAGCAAACCTCGCTCGTTACATTGTTGTTAATAAAAAGGAAGAAATAAAACATTTTTTAAACATTTGTTTTTAAAGGCTTTATTTTTGTGCGCGCATTGTAGAGCTGGCTAGGTTTTATACAAGCTTCACACCTACTTTAGTTTCCTCCTGTGGCAACTTGAGTATACAAAAACCGTTGCTATAACTTCACAGTCTCACTATTTTATAATTGCAACACAAATGATAACTGTTATCATGCGCATATCTAAAAATTAACATGCAAGCTTAAGTAATGAGAAAAACACTGTTTAAAGTTCATAGTTGGTTGGCGCTAATTGCCATTATTCCGTTAATTGTTATTAGCATTACCGGCAGTGTTTTAGTGTTTAAAAGTGAAATTGATGGCTTACTGATGCCTGACAAACACTTTGTGGTACAGCAGCAAGCTGCTCGCTTACCTATGGACTCATTAATAGATAAAGCCGAAGCAGCCTTTCCTGAGTATGTAGTAGGAAGCTGGGAACTTTTTAATAACACCACCGCCGACCGGCTTTATTTGGTTAAGCGTGGAACTGACGATTGGTTTAAGTTGCATTTAGACCAATACACCGGAGAGGTTTTATCAGAACCTGTTAGCACAACTCATTATTTTACCGACTGGTTTTTAGAGCTCCATTACACCTTTTTACTTAACGACTTAAAAAGCTTACCTGGGCAAACAGGTACCGTATTAGGGTTCTTTTTTGCTTTATTTTTATTAACTCTGGGCATTACAGGCTTAATTATTTACCGTAAATTTTGGCAGCGACTATTTAGCGTACGCTGGCGCGCAACTTTACAAATAGTACTTAGCGACATTCATAAAATGACTGGAGTATTAGGCTCACCTATCCTTATCGTTTTAGCGATTACCGGTGGTTATTTTAATGGTGCAGTGTGGTATCACGAAGTAATAGAACACGCAGAAGAAGAGCACCACACTATTACAAATAAATTATATAGTGACGACATCTCTTTTGAGCTGATTCTTAATGATAGCAAGCTGCAAATACCCACTTTTAATACAACTTTTTTAGTTTTTCCACGAGAGCCCGATGAAAATATTACTCTTTATGGCGAAGTAAATACCCGTAATCCACTTACCAGTGAATACGCCAATACCATAACTTACAATAAGCAAACAGGTGAACACATGGCTAACTGGGATATTCGAGAGGCTGGTGCTGGTTGGCAAGTAATAGACAGCTTTAGAAAACTACACTTTGGCTATTTTGCAGGGCTTATCAGTAAAGTACTTTGGTGTATTTTTGGCCTTAGCCCTGTTTGGCTCGCTGGTACGGGTTTTTATTTGTGGCTTACCCGCCGTAAACGTAAAAAGCATTCACAAAGAAATCGTCATAATAAACAACGCACAATAACCGCTTGATTAAAAAGCCACCTCTATGTAAAAAATCACATTGAGGTGGCTTATGATGTTAAAAAAAGCGTTCAGTATTGCTTTTATTTTTAGTTGAGTGTGGCAAAACCGAAACTCAGCAGCTTTAGAAACAGGTAAGGCTTTAAAAGCTATTTAACCATTCATTGTTTAACAAGCTCGACACTCCCTCTAAACAAAGTCTTTTCGAGCTTCCTGATGATGAAAATGAAAACGTATATTAAACAACTTTAGAGGTAAGATAACTAACATTAAATATAAGAGTTACTACCCTCATAAACAGCCACCTTAAAAAACAGCTATAAAATAAAGAAGCGCAGTCCTCAATCCTCGCACATCCAAAAAAAAGTGATTGCGAGCCTCTTAGAGTCTAAATCACTTCCAAAGTACTCTGATGCACTGTGAACAATATTACCTTTAAATACAATTAAACGATTAAACTTATTCTCAATATCTATATCTTTATACCATGCACTATACGGAAGACTAGTTACATTTAGAGCATCAACAAGGTTTGCAAATGGAGGGTCTACAATATTCCCTCCAGCAGCTTCATTTGCATACTTTAAACGATAAAAAGATGTGCCCGCTGAAGCTATTGGGTTGGGGTTTAAATATAAAACAGCTGCGTACCTACATAAATAACGATTATCTACGTGTGGTCTAGAGGCCCCTTCTTCAGCTCCAACCAAAATTGCAGTATTGGTATCAACTACCACTTTATTGGAATCGGCAACCCAAAGTTTATTTTTTTTAATAACTGACTTAACGTATTTCTCTATTTTTTTTAGCTGTTTATGATTTAAAGCATTTGGTGTACGCATTCCTGGCCAAAGCTCTTTAGTATATGGTTTTCCATATTTCCACACTTCCTTTTCTAAACACGAAGAACGGATAGCCATTGCTTCTTCATGTTTAAAAAAATCATCAGCAACCCAGTAGTTACTACCAAGTTCAGGTTTTTCATATCTCAATCCTGGCGAATCTGAAGGAATACTTGGTAGAGCGACACCTTCGGGTACTTTCAAATATTTAAATGACATGGCAAGAATACTTTTTTTATTAGAATAACAAATAATATAACATTTACCTTATAGGCGTTTAAAGCGAATAGTAAAAGCTTAACCACGCGCGCATTTCATTTTCAAAGCTGTCGCCTTCAACACGCGACAGTCCAGCATTAAAGGTTAAATCGTTTACGCCCGCAGGCCCCATTCCGAAGCTAAAATCACCTTGATATTTTAAGCCATAACTTTGTGCATAAACGCTGTTATCTAATTGATGTTGCTTATAGTAAAACCAGGGCATGCCTTCTTTAAAGCTAATGCCACCGCCATAACCTTGATAGCGCTCTGCAGTTGCACTGTAAAAAGGCAATTCAGCAGCAAGCACAAACTCGCTACTTTGTTGCTGATTAATCAGGTTAGAGCTAAACCCTCCTAAAGCTAAATTACTATCGTCTCGTTGTTTTTGTTCAAAGCTCACAAACATGGGAATATTAAATGCTTTGCCAAATATTTTTGTTGCTACGTCATAACCTTGCCAATGACTACTTTGATTTCGTCCCTCATAAATACTGGCATAAATACTCTGCCCTATGGCAAATGCTTGGCGGTCATGCTGCCATTGCTGACTAATACTCAACCGCGTCCAATTTTTACGGCTATTTTTATAATCTGTATAGTTATAAGCAAGCTCTGGGGTTAATTGAAGCTGGCCAAACTTCAATGGGTGGCTTATTGCAGCAAAACCACCTCGGGCATCAATATCAGCGTTTAAGCTAGGTTGATATTGACGTGATGTATCCAAATTATAATCAAATAGCGCAAGCTTAAACTTTGTATTTAACGCATTGTATTTTGCTTGTACAAATCCTCCATATAATCCACCGTTGTGCAAATCAATGTTATAACCCGCTTGTAAATCAAGTTGTTTTAATAGGTCGCTACTTTTTATACCTACACTTAGCAAACTGGTTGACGATGAATAATACTGTGATCCCAAGGCAAACGTCGCTTGCTGCTCAAGCACTGCGTAATCGCTTTGTTCTACTATCTCATCGGTATATATTTTTGCCGGTGGCAAGGTATGCTTATTTACCATCAACAATGGAGCTTCACTGCTTACAGCGAGATCCGTCACGGATGTGCGGTCTTTTGTTGTTAGCGTTTTTACATCAGGGCCATCGGCATTAGTGGAAAAATAAAGTAGTGAGCCATCTTCTGTTTCAATCGGATATGCGAGCGCTTCTTGCCCGTTAGTTAAGCGTGTGAGGGTGTTATTTTTTATATGATAATTATAAATATCAGTCTTATTATTTAAGCCAGCAACAAAATAGATAGATTCCCCATTTTGACTAAAACTCGGCTGACTTAAATATTGATACCCATTAGGCATTGGGATTGACTGCCTGACATCACCGCCTAAACCTTGTATATACAACTGCCAGTTTTCGTTTAATGATGCTGATAAATAAGCTAATTTTGTTTCATCAGGGTTTAGAGTCGGGTAATCGTACGTTGTTTTTAAGCTCTTAGTAAAGAGTGGCGTGATTGTTTGTGTATTAAGATCGACTTTTACTAATTCAGAATACCCAGCTCGTATTTGCTCACCGTAAAGTGTTTCACCATCGCGGGTAACACTAAAACGACGAATACCAGCAAGCTCAGTGAGTTGTTCGACGTTGCCAGTATCTATGTTATAGCTAAAAATGTCAGACACTTTGTTATAAGTCCCCGACTCCTCACTACTGTAGGCATTAAAATAAAGAGTGTTGTTGCCTACCCATTGCGGATTGGCAATACCTGCGCGATTTATTTGATTTAATATTTGTTTTTGTTCGCGCTTAAATACACTCGGCGCAGTATCAGGAATATCCTTAGCATCATCCTCAAGTAATTGCTTTTGTTCTTTAATAAATTGCTGTTGCGCTTTAGTGTTGTCTTCAGTGCTATAAATTATGAGCTTGGTATTACTTTTTTTATCACGCTCCACTATGGCAATTTTGCTGCCGTCGCCAGAAAGAGCGGGGTTGCTAGCGTATAAATCTAGCTTTAACCAAAGCTTGCTATTAAGTGGTGACTCGGTTTGCTCTTGTTGCATTGCTTTATAAGTGTACTCAGCAATAAATCGACGATATAGCTTGGCAGCGTTTTGCCCAAATACACCAGAAAATGCATCATCAAAATCTCGAGACTTAACCGCTCGCATACGAACCCATACATTATCGACCAACTGCTCTGAGTAATTTTGCTCTAACCAATATAAAAAACGACTTCCTATTAAATACGCCATGGAGCCCGCCATAAAGCCCTCATCACTATTTAGTTGAACATACGTCGGAAGCGCTCCTTGCTGAGCAAACTCCCTGAGTATTGCCTCAGAATAGTTATCAAAGAGCCGCCCTCGACCCGTCATTTTAGACTCAATTAAAGTGGCGTATCCTTCAGCTACCCAGCGTGGTGTGTCTCCATAGGTTAAATCGTAAAGATCCCATACCCCTCTAATTTTTTGTTGCCACTCGCTGCGAGTCGGCTGCGCTAAATGAACTAAGTGAATGTACTCGTGCAACACTAGTAATTGCTGCCAGCCAGATGAGTTTGAGATTACTGTGTCCGATTGTGGTGGCGTAGTAAAAAGCGCCATAACGGGATTATTAGAGGTTGGCAAGGCAAAGCCATTCGCTGCATTTAGAGGGTCAAATACCACCACATCGACAATTTTATCAAGCGCACGGTTTTGTTGCTCAAGCACTTTAGTACGAACAATCTCCAGCTCTACTGCGGTCGATTTAGCAAAATCAGTATGCTCACTACTAAAGTGTACATTGAAATGCTCGGTATGAATGGTTTGCCAATTAGCAGCGAAGCTTGGTGAGGCAAGTAATAAAGCGGATGCCAGCAGTGTCTGTTTCATAAAATTCCCTAAAATAATTCCTTAATACACCTAGGTTATTATTAAAAGGAAAAAACGGGCAGTAAAAAAGTGTAATAAAGCATGTGCAAATGTGTATTTACACCTGCTTTATTATTTAACCTGAACGCTAATTATTTACAACGGAGGAAATTACATCCAACTACGAGGATCTGACTCAGCCTGCATAAGCGTAAAATCAATAATAAAGTCAGCATCTTGCTGTTTTAAATACGGAACATACGCGCCACCTGCAGCAAGTTGTATATACAGGCTTCTTAAGCCAGAGCGACGCATAAAAAAGGTACTCACACTGCGAGCGCTTTGTGCTTTGTACAGCTCAAATACCCGGTAATGTACGCCAATCATACCTTTGCGTACCACCATATAAAAACGCCCATCTTGTTGATGAAGATAATACCCATAACGTTTATAAGACAAAAATACTAACGTAGCTAATACCAAAAATAATGCTAACGGAATTAATACATTAAGTTGCATAAAGCTAATTAAAAACCCAGAAGCAACACTCGGTAGCAAGGCATAAAACACCATATTTTTATATAACAATGCCCTTTCTACCGCCTTGAATGCCAGCTTTTTACTGTCAAACCATGGGTAAATCCACTGACACACATTATCAACTTGCTCCTGCGTGAGCACAGGTAACACTAAGGTTTGTTTATTCTTTTTCGCCATACTTGCAGCGCCACCACTGCTGGCTTGCAAACACTCAACAGTAAAACGTTTCAATAGCCTAGCAATTAGGTTTTGCTTAATAACTATAGATTGCACTTTATCTAAACTAATTGATAGTTGATGGCGTTCTAACAGCCCTGCAATACGTTTAAATTTTTTATTTTTAAAATAAAGCTGATAATTATAGAACCGAATGAGCGACATAGTCACCGATAAAAACACCGCAATAAATACCAACATAATAATTAAAGTAATAACCGCAAATACCGCTGCATTAGCCATCATACCCAGCTCTTGTTGATAAAAACCCTCTATTTTTGTTATAAATTGCTGCTCTAAAAAATCGATGGCCACATTCATAAAAGGGGCAATAGCTGCAAGCGCTAAGATTGCCATGTTCGACATTAAGCCAAACTTAGCTATTTCTTTATTTGAAATAAATAAACTATTTTCATTCTGATCTTCAGTATGAGAGCGCGCTGTATTAGCCTCCTCTGCTGATGGTTGCTGCTGTGCTTTGTAGTCAAATACTTGTTTGCGCATTTGCTTGGCATAACCGCTGGTTACTCCAGGCAATACCGCTTCTTGGGCAACACTGCCGGCAGCATCAAAAATGCAATTAACTAAGCCTACTGGAGTAAAATAAAAAGGTTCTGCTATGTTTACATTTTGCACTCGAGAAAACTTTAAGGTAAGCCGCTCTTTTTTAAATACACCTTTATTTAGTAAAATTTCATACTCGTCAGTAATACAAAAACGAAAACTGCGGTAATACAAAAAACAATAGACGAGCAATAAAGTCAAAGCAACCGCGAGCCCAACTTGCCCCCAAAATAGTTTATTTTCTACTTGGGTAACAAATACTACCAATACGGGCAGTAAATTAAATAGGCCATCTTTGACGAACCGCACACTAAAGTGCATCACAAAATAAGCCAGTGCCCAGGGCGACACTTTTTGCCAATTAAGTGAAGGTGGAGTCATTTGCGTAGCATCAACACTCACTGGCAGTAGCCCCGCTTGTGGTTTCATCGTGGCGATAGCTTTGTACAAATTGACGAATATTTTTGCACTTTTCGTGGGTCAGGCCGCTAATTTGTAAATCAGCACTCATACCACCTGCGCTGTAAAGCCGTAAACTTGCTAAACCCAGTTTTCGCTCTATTGGCCCACGATGTATCTCAATATGCTGCACTCGTGCTAACGGCAAAATAGTTACCTGTTGCCAAATAATACCCTTTTTAAACGCTATATCGTGGGTACGTAATGCACTGCCTTGTAATTTAATACTGAACACGCTGTATAACATACAAAGTAACATTAATAGCGGAACAGCAACCAATAAGTAACCTTGCGCCATGGCTGCAAAATCTGTATTAAAATAACAAACAGCCGCTAGCACTAAGCAAAAAGGAATGAAAAATAACAACCAATTCAATTGTGCATGCAATAACGCTTTATCGGCAAGCGGCTCAAACACTATGCTTTTATGTTGCGGTAGATCGGTTATTTGTTGATTAGTAAACACACTTTGCTCCATTGGACTTAGCCAAGCCACTTTATTGTTGTCACTAAGGTATGACTTTGTTTAGGCTCAAGCGTAACCGCATCTTCAAGCACATTCGCAGCTTCTAGGCATAACATGCTTTTATAATCATCATCGGCAAAATTTGATAGCCGCTTTGATTTTTCAATCCATGGATTCCATAGTACGCACGACTGCGAGTTTTCTCTGCTAACACTGATCATCCCCTGAGGAGTATCAATTGTTTGAACTGCTGCGGCTTGGGTATAAACCATATCGGTTTCACGGGAAAAGTCGACCACGTCATTTTGCTGATGAGGCCCTTGACCAAATTCTATATATTGTGCCCCTTGCAGCCCTGCCACTCGGGTATTATTAATATCTTCTGTTGGAAAGTAAGTATGCAGTGCTTGTGTATAACTAAATGGTACGTTGCCTAAATTACAGGTGGTTAAACGCACCTCTAATTGCTCTGATAAGATAAACTCAACCCGTAATGACGACTGATGCGGCCAAAAAGTAGAATCTACCTGCTTCATTGGTAATTTAAGGCTCACAGTAACCTCGCTGTCGGTTTCATGTACTTCATCGGCTTGCCATACATGCGTACGGGCAAAGCCATGCGCGGGGAAGTCCGAATTTTCATGTTGCCCAAACCAAGGCCAGCAAATAGGAATGCCACCACGAATACTTTTCCCTTCGCTAAAGGTTTCATCCCCAGACACCCACAATAATGGCAATTTGTCTTTGGGTGTAAACTCAGTTATTTGCCCACCTTGTAAAAATATTTTCGCCTCACATTGGCGACTATTAATACTAATAAACTCTAAACCGCTATGTGTACGCTCAATACATACTGAGGGTGATAATTGCATTTTATTTCCTTTAACACTGAGACTATTTTAATACTTAACCTGAGTTCAGGTTACTTGTACACAAACAATAATGCATGCTTAAAGCATAAGCTACATAGAATAGTTATTTAAATTGAGTTAGTTACTATATTTTTATGCCACATCAATGGCTAAATTACGACTAAAGTTTTACATCCCTGGCTTGCGTATCGCTTTTAACCTACGTAAGGTGCGCAACCTTAGCAAACAGAATGTTATGAACGTTTAATAAATTAAAGATAATAAATACTATTTTAATTACTGCTCAAATTAATAAAAACCAATAAAAACTAATAACAGCGGGCTGAAATAACATATATCATTTGAATTCAATTTATTTGATGTGTAACATTTCATGATTACGGCAAATGATTCGCCTTCCATGAGACAAGCAAATGCAAAAATATGACGAATTACTAGTTTCTTTACGTAAGGTGATCCGTGCGATTGACTTACATTCAAAGCAACTTAATAAAACAGCGGGTTTAACAGGGCCACAACTGCTTATCATGCAGGAAGTGTCTCAAACTGATGGTATTACCGCCAGCCGTATTGCGCAAAACGTTAACTTAAGCCCAGCAACGGTTACTAATATTCTTGACCGAATCGAAAGTAAAAACTTAGTAACACGTGTTCGCAGTCAAATGGATAAGCGCCGAGTCAGCTTATACCTTACCGAACAAGGTAAAGAACTACTCGAAAAAGCACCACAGCCATTACAAGAGCATTTTATCGAAAAATTTTCAGCTCTTGCTGAATGGGAACAGAGTTTACTCCTTTCATCAATGCAGCGTATTGCCGCAATGATGGATGCAGATAAGCTAGACGCCTCCCCGCTTTTAGAAGTAGGCGCACTGTTTCAAACCCCTAAAGAATAAAACGCAGTATAAAAACAATAAACTAAATTAGCCTGCCATTTTCCCCTTTTTCCACACTAATAGGTGCATTTTTGCGCCTTTATTTTTTTAATCACAATCAAAACGGCTATTATGACTAAACTCTCAAAACTAACACTCGCCTTAATTTTAGGTGGTGTTGCTAGTAATTCTTATGCATCAAATCTTCAACCTCTCCAAAGCCAATTAACGCAGTTAAAGCAACAAGTAGAAAAGCTTGAAAGCAAACTCACTGAAAAAAAAGCTCAGCAACTAACTGATGAAGCTGCAAAGCCTGAACAGCAATCATCAGGAATAAAGATAGGGGGTGCCATTCGCGCTAACTATGGCATTAACTCTTACGATGATGACAATGAAGATCGCGGTGGCGACTTTGATTTTGATATTTTCCGTTTAAATGTCTCTGGTGAAATTAATGATATTTCAGTCAATGGTGAAGTACGCTTTTACGATTACATGACAGTAGTGAAATACGCTTACTTAGGGTATGAATTTACTGATGGCTGGGAAGGCCAAGCCGGTATAACCGCCGTACCGTTTGGTAATGGTCCTTACAATTCTCACAGCTACTTTTTTAGCACTAACTACTATGTTGGCCTAGAAGATGACTTTGATTTAGGGGTAGTTGCTAAGCGTAAGCTTAAAGACAACTGGACACTTGATCTTGGCTTTTTTAAAAACGATGAACTTGGCGGAGTTGATGGCTCAGCATCAGATAAAAACCATCGTTACTCTTACGATATTATTGGCAGTCGCCCTGCAGATGAAGGTACCTATGCCGAGCCTACAAAGCAACTTGGTGAATACAACACTTTTGCTGGTCGAGCCACTTATCAACTTAAGCACAGTAAAAATATAACCACAGATTTAGGTGTATCGTTACTCAGTGGTGGACTACATGATGGTGAAGACCGCGCGGGTAATTACAGTGCGTGGGCCGTTCACTTAAACAGCAACATTAATAACTGGAACATTCAATTTCAACACGGCGAATACGACTACGACTTAGATGATGGCAGCAACCGCTTTGCAGTGGGTGCTTTTGACTATTATGACAGTGTGTCGAGCCAAGCGACAATGACCAACTTTAATGTTGCCTACCACTACGCACTAGAATGGGGTCCAGTTACCAACCTACAGTTTTATAACGACTATGGGATCATCTACAACAAATCAGATAATAGCGCCAATACGTGGATGAATGTAACCGGCATGAGTATTACTGCTGGGGGGTTCTTTAGTTATGTTGATTTTGTACAAGCCCGCAATCAACCCTTTATTGGCGGTACCATTATTGGTGATGGCGATACCGAGCGCCGGTTTAATATTAATTTAGGCTATTACTTTTAACTCTCTCCTCAGCCCAGTAGCCATACTGGGCTGAACTTAAATCAAATAGCTGCTTTAAAAAACACAAACGCAAATGAAAACTATTGCTATTTGCATTGGTTGACGTTAGTATCCACCCCCTTTTTAGAAACCTTAAATTGGTGCGCCTTGGAACGCTATTACGCTGAAGTATTAAGTTATATTGCTCGCTCGATTGGATGCAAAGATAAAGCGCAAAACATCGTTCAAGAAGCATACACACGCTTATTAAGCTACCGTAAACGCAACCCTGAGCATGACACATCCCAGCAACGGGCTTTATTTTTCAAAACGGCTAAACACATCGTTATTGATAACTATCGCCGTAATTACGCCGTTACAGACCCTGTTAAGCAAGAGTTAATCGCACCTAGCGATTATGAACCCGAAGCAAAGCTGGCAAGCCAACAACAACTCAGTCTGCTTTATAGGTGTATTGAGCAATTACCTCAAAAAACTAAACAAGCCTTTGTACTATATAAATTTAAAAACCTAACGTACCAACAAGTTGCAGATCAGATGGGGATTTCTGTCAGTATGGTTGAAAAACATTTAGCCATCGCTATGCTGGCATGTCGCAATACAATAAAAAAATAACCACGGGAATATAAGCAATGGACCGTCAGCAAACACAATTGCAACTGCAAGCAAATACTTGGCTTGAAAAACAAAAAGTTGGGTTAACTGCAT
>NZ_PNDH01000048.1:0-54103 GCF_005887175.1 Pseudoalteromonas sp. S1612
CAGCATCAATGCCAAACAGGCGCTGCCCGTAGGGTGCTGCCTAGGGGCGATTTACTCTTTGTTGCTCGGTTTTTACTTAGCCCACTAGGTTACAAACCTCGCGCCGCGATTAAATTGCCCCTAGTTTGAACGAATTTTAATCCGCAAAGACTAACAGACCTTAGTCAAAATCCACGCATAAAAAAAGCGCTTTAAGCGCTTTTTTTTAAATCAATTTATTCGCCATAACTGGCTTCAAAAAAGCTCTCTAGAATAATCACCGCAGACATATTATCTACGTTGCCTTTACCTAAGTTTTTATAACCACCACGTTCAAACAACCGTGCTTTAGCATCAGCGGTAGTTAAGCGTTCATCTTGAGTATGAACCGCAATACCGTAATGATTATGCAAACGATTGGCGAACTTTTTGGCTTTAAAGGTAACCTCTTGTGAGGTGCCATCCATATTAAGCGGTAAGCCAACCACCATTAAGTCAGGTTGCCACTCTTTTACCTGTACAGCAATGTCATCCCAATTAGGGATGCCATCTTGAGCTTTCACCGCCTTTAGGCTGGTGGCGCTGCCTGTCAATTCTTGACCAATTGCAATACCAATGCTCTTAGTACCAAAATCAAATCCCATTACGGTGCGCTCACCTTGCGCTTTTACAGTTTTTTTAGTCATGTTTGTCTTTTATGTTATTAGGCATGTCCAGCTTCGGGGCTTAATTGGCTAACATCAAAACCAAGCATAGAGACTGCCATTTCCCAGCGCTTTTCCACTGGGGTATCAAAAATTATTTTGGGGTCGGCTTTTATAATCAGCCAGCTATTATCAAGTAGCTCTTGTTCTAACTGGCCTTGCTCCCAACCTGAGTAACCTAAGGTAATTATAAATTGCTCGGGTGCTTGAGCGGTAGTTAATGTGGCTAATACATCTTTTGAGGTAGTGATCATAATATCACTGCTCAATTTTTGGCTTGCCGAGTACCCAGGTTTTGGTGAATGTAGCACAAAGCCACGATCCGTTTTTACCGGCCCGCCAGCATACACTGTCACTTGCGCGGCATGTTGCGACTTATCGTTATCAATATCAATTTTGTCGAGTAACTCACCTACGGTGACATCAATCGGCTGATTGATAACAAGTCCCATAGCGCCTTCTTCATTGTGTTCACAAATATAAGTGACGGCACGTTTAAAAAAAGGGTCTTGCATTGATGGCATTGCGATTAAAAAGTGATTTTCTAATGACTGCATAAGTTTTACCCTTTTAGTTATTGAATCTTGAGTATGGCATAGTCCCATGTTTTAACACTAAAAATTTATTCAACTTTAAGCGGTGACTATAGAAGCGCCACTGCTTAAATTTTGTTATGGCTTTAATATTATTTACTAAGCTTTCTCTCTATGGCATCAAATAAAATACCGGTAATAGAAATGTCGTAAGCGGCCTCAATTTCTTTAACACAGGTTGGTGCTGTTACGTTAATTTCAGTTAACTTATCGCCAATGATATCTAAGCCAACAAATATTAAGCCTTTTTCTTTCAATGTAGGGGCAACTGCTTGAGCAATTTTAAGATCTGACTCACTAATTGGGCGTGCTTCACCACGTCCGCCGGCGGCTAAGTTACCGCGCGTTTCGCCGTTTTGTGGAATACGCGCTAAGCAATAAGGAATAACTTCACCATCAACAACCAATACGCGCTTGTCACCTTGAGTGATCTCTTCAATGTAATTTTGCGCCATCGCAAAGCGACTGCCATGCTCAGTTAAGGTTTCGCATATTACGCCAATATTGGCATCATCTGCTTTTACTCTAAAAATAGAAGCACCGCCCATACCATCCAGTGGTTTTAAAATAATATCTTTGTGCTCGGCTAAAAATTCACGGATTTGCTTTTGGCTGCGCGTAACTAACGTATCAGGTGTATGCTCACTAAACCAAGCGGTAAATAGTT
Organism: Pseudoalteromonas sp. S1612; assembly: GCF_005887175.1. Classification (GTDB taxonomy): domain Bacteria; phylum Pseudomonadota; class Gammaproteobacteria; order Enterobacterales; family Alteromonadaceae; genus Pseudoalteromonas; species Pseudoalteromonas undina. Next base: position 1,944 of record NZ_PNDH01000048.1, read on the forward strand.
TTTCATTGGCGTCACGCAAGCTCTGTGGCTTATTAATAACTAAAGTACCCGCTTGCTCAGCACGTTCTAAAATATAGGTTGCGTAAATATATTCAGTATCAAAAGGCGGATCTTTACGCATTAAAATAACGTCTAAGTCAGCCAGCGCAATGGTGGTTTTTTCTTCAAGTTGGTACCACTTTTCTGCGTTATCAAAAACCTGTGCTTTGGCTGCAGCAGCGTAGGCATTGCCTTGACGCAGCGATAAATCATCCATTTCCATGTAGTAAATTTCGTAGCCACGGGTTTGCGCTTGCATCATCATTGCAAAACCGGTGTCTTTTTTAATATTAAATCCACTAATAGGATCTGAAATAATGCCTAACTTAATTGCCATGCGCTGTGCCTTAGTTTATGTGTTTTTTACAACTGTAATCTTGATATGTGGGTGCTTTTAGTTATTTCAATTAGCTAAATCGCCAAATTGTAATTGCAGTGCGCTTAAAACGGTTAACGCTGCTGTTTCTGTGCGAAGTACCCGCGGGCCTAAGCGAATATCTACAAATTCTTGTTGCTTTGTTTGTGCTATTTCATCGTCGGTAAATCCACCCTCAGGCCCTACTAAAAAGCGCACGCCGTCATCGGGAACGGTAATGGTTTTAATACTGTGTTCGGCGCGAGGATGCAAAGTTAATTTAATGGCAGCTGTTTGCTGTTCAAGCCAGGTTTTTAAATCAACAGGTGAGTGTACTTTTGGCACAAAGTTGCGCCCAGATTGCTCTGCTGCGGCAATGGCTATTTTTTGCCATTGCTGGTGTTTTTTTTCTAAGCGGTCGCCACTTAGTTTTACGCCGCAGCGCTGGCTAAAAATAGGGGTGATTTCAGTGATCCCTAATTCAACAGACTTTTGAATGGTAAAATCCATTTTTTCACCACGTGATACGCACTGGCCTAAATGAATTTTTAATGGTGATTCAACGTCATGAGGGTTAAATTCAAGCGGCATAACAACCACGCTCTTTTTACTCACCTCAATAATTTCACTTAGAAACTCTCCGCCTTCACCATTAAAAATAGAAACCTGCTCGCCCACTTTCATGCGCAACACACGGCCTATGTGCCCTGCAGCATCATCGTCAAGGTTTAAAGGAGTATTAAGGGCAATTGGTGATGATTGATAAATATGAGGCACTCGCATGGCAAATCACTTTTTTACATAGAAGTTATATCCCTCTATGGTAAGTAAGCAAAGGCTTGGGTGCAATTATTTATTTTTCATATTCAGGGACTGCAAGCTCTGTTAGTTCTTGTGCGGTTTGGGCTATATCGGTATCACAGGACAAATGATTTGAATGGCACTCTTCATTTATGGGGTTAATGTCATAGCCATGATTGGTTTGACTAATAATATAGCGTTTTTCATGTAATGAATTATAAATAAAGCGCTGTGTATCATCAGCGAGCAAATAATCTGTTTGGTTGAATAATACGCCTTGAACATTGTGGTGTTCGTGAAGGTAGCTGGCCAGTTCTGAAATACTGATTTCGTTCTCAATATCGCAATAGCAATAATCTTTAACGAGTTCATCAAACATCATTTTAACCAGCTTTTGCGTGTTCGCACCGGCTATTATGATGTCCTTTTTAGCAGCATCATTAGTATTTATGTAATGTTTTACAAATGCTCGGCTGAACTCGTTATCTATATCGATTAATAGATAACTTCCTGTTTTAATTGCCATATGCCTAAAGTCCCTGTTAATTTACCAAACAATTAAATAGGGACGTTAAGCAACGGCTAAATTTAATGAGTTTGGTACTAAATTGAAAACATACTTATTAATAAATAACCAATAGCACAAAATACAGCAAATTCAATACAGGCAATGCCAATATTATCCTGATGATCGACTTCAAGTGCGGTATCTATATTTGGCATTGAAATAATTTTTATAATATACGTTAAACAGTATAGTAACAGCCACATCACACCGCAATGCATTACCAAAGTAAATAAGTTCTCTACCATTTTACCGTTTTGAAACGCCGCACTCGATAAACCAGCATACGCAGCAAGAGCTAAGCCTATTGATTTACCCGCATAGCGAATACCAATGGAGGTGTTTTCTAAACCAAAGTTACTTTGCAAAGAGGCCCCTTGGTTGGCTTTAGCAAAGCGGTTTTCGCGTATTTTACTGTCTAGGGCAAACATGCCTTGTAAAACAAAAAAGCTTACCGAGGCTATTAATAAATTACTAAAGCCTTGAGTGTGTGTCCACGTATATAAACCCAATACTAAAATGCAGTTGGCAATCAGCATGCCTGAATCAACCAACGCAGCACAAACGTTTTGTTTTAATATAGCTGCTTCTTCATTAAAGCGGCGTAAAATCCATTTACGGTGGATTAAATGTCCCATTTTTATAAACGAAAATAACAGCACAATTAATAAAATGACTTTCAGCGGATTTGATTGAGCGGTGCTAATACTAATTTCATCGAACAAAAATGCCATCGTGGCGATCACGACTGATATTTCAGAAGCAAAACTAATTCCCATTGCAAAGTTATCATGTTGCGCTAATTCTTCTTTAAGTGCTTGTTTTGCTTTTATTTGAGTAATAATTCTTAAACTGATGATAATAATACAAATAACCACAAAACTAATAGCAATCGCAACTAAACTAGTGTTAGATAATGACAAATATGACATGGTGTTCCTAAATAGATTTACCTTGATAGGTTTTTAACCATTCTAGTATGGTTATTGGTGAGATAAAAGAGGGTATTGATGAGTAACGACACGCAGCTTCCTATTGAATTACAAAAACTGGGTGAAACGCGTTTTGCAACGCTGTATCCCGAACAACAAATCCAGCAGCAAATCGTGCGTTTATTAGCGTTAAGTGATTTTGCTTGGCGCAGTTTAAGCTCTCAACCTTCGCTGTTGTCTTGGTTGCTATGCGAAGTTGAAATTAATAATAGAGAAATTTCAGATCCCTTTGCAACACTTAATATAAATGAAGTAGAAGAGCAGCAGTGTCATCAATTACTGCGCCAATATCGTGAAAAGTACTGGCTAAAAGTCGCTTTTTTAGACTTATGTTGTGAAAACTCAATTGCGGATAGCATTAAATACATTAGTGAACTTGCCAATAAACTGATAGATAGTGCTAATCAATGGGCCTACAATAATGTTGCTAAAACTAATGGTGAACCATTAGATGAAGATAAAAACGCTTTACCATTAATGGTACTAGGCATGGGGAAGTTAGGAGGGCAAGAGCTAAATTACTCATCTGATATCGACCTTATTTTTGCATACCCCCGCAACGTTAAAACCCAAGGCGGTCGTCGCTCGCTCGAAGCATCTGTTTTTTATACTAAAGTGGCCCAAAAGTTAATTACAGCCCTGAACCAATGCACCGTGGATGGCCAAGTATTTCGGGTTGATATGCGTTTGCGCCCATTTGGTGAAAGTGGTCCGTTGGTGATGAGCTTTAATGCCATTGAAGACTATTACCAAGAGCAAGGGCGTGATTGGGAGCGCTACGCGATGTTAAAAGGGTGCTTAATTGGCACGCCTAATCGTTATTGGCAGGAGTTCAATACCTTGCTGAGACCTTTTGTTTATCGCCGCTACATTGATTTTTCGGTGATTGAATCGCTTAGAAAAATGAAACTTATGATTGCCCAAGAAGTGCGTCGTAAGCGCTTAACTAATAACATTAAATTAGGTGGTGGCGGCATTCGCGAAGTTGAATTTATTGTTCAAGCATTGCAAATGGTCAGAGGCGGCAGAGAAGCAAATTTACAAACACAATCTTTATTAACTGCATTAGAGCAGCTAACAGTTAGCCAAGTGATTGATGAGCATGAAGCCAGAGGGCTTAAAAATAACTACCTTTATTTACGTAGGGTAGAGCAATACCTACAAATTTTTGATGATCAGCAAACACAAACTCTGCCTGATGATGAGCTAAATCAGCAACGGCTGAATGTATTGTTGAAGCAAGGTAATTTTGACTCAGCTATTGAAAAAATAGAACAGGTCATGGCGCAAATTCATAATGAGTTTATTCAGGTAATTGGTGAAGAAACTGAACCACTTGATACTTGTGAAGGCGCGTTTATAAGTACTTGGGATCATGGTGATGTTAGCTTTTTGAATGAACCAAGAGAAGAGTGGCAAACACCATTACATGACTTCAAACAGCGCCTATCTAAAGCCAAAGTGGGCAACCGTGGACGCGATATTCTTGATAAATTAATGCCTGCATTACTAAAACAATTAAACGACTTTAATGCTACTGCCAGTGCGTTTACAACGGTATGCCAAATACTAAATAAAATTATTTCGCGCACCGCTTATTTAGAGCTGTTGTATGAAAACCCAGGAACGTTAAAGCAGTTAGTTTTGCTCTGTTGCCATAGCAAGTGGATTGGAGAGCATATTTCATTGTATCCCATTCTACTCGATGAACTTATCGACCCTGCAGTGCTGTATAAACCGACCCCATTAACAGCGTATAAAGATGAAATAAGACAGTATTTTTTACGTATTGAACATGACGATCTTGAACAACAAATGGAAGCATTGCGTCAGTTTAAACAAACCCATCAGTTACGGATTGCTGCCGCAGATGCCACTGGCGTAATTGATGTAATGAAAGTAAGCGATCACTTAACCGCACTTGCAGAAGCGATAGTTGATCAGGCTGTTAATATTGCTTGGTATCATTGTGTTAAACGTTTTGGCATGCCACCTAATACCGATGATGAACATAAAGGCTTTGCCGTTATTGCGTATGGAAAAACCGGTGGTTTTGAGGTGGGTTATGACTCTGATCTCGATTTAGTTTTTGTGCATAACCATGACGGTACCAGCTATACCAGCGGCGACAAGGCAATTGACTCAAGGCAATTTTATTTAAAGCTAGCACAGCGTTTAATGCATTTATTTAATACTCGTACTGCTTCAGGTATTTTATATGAATTAGATACTCGACTTCGTCCAGAGGGGGCATCAGGGTTATTAGCGATTAACTTAGAGAGTTTTAATCATTACCAACAAACTCAAGCATGGACGTGGGAGCATCAAGCTTTAGTCAGAGCGAGGCTGATTTTAGGCCAAACTGAATTAGTAACGCGTTTTGCACAAATTCGCGCCGAGATATTGTGTCAAAAACGTGATGTTGAACTGCTAAAAACCGACGTAATTAAAATGCGCGAAAAAATGCGTAGCCATTTAGCTAAAGGCAACGAGCAGCAGTTTGATTTAAAACAAGACGTGGGGGCGATGACCGATATTGAGTTTATCACCCAATATTTAGTATTAAAGTACGCTCATGAATTTACCCATTTATGCGACTATTCTGACAATGTCAGAATTTTAACGGACGCAGCTAAAATTGGTTGCATTACAGACACACAAAAACAGCAACTTATTAAAGCCTATATAGATTATCGCTCACGCTATCATGTGTTGAGCTTAGATCAGCAGGGTCGCTGCGTAAAACGTGAAGATTTTAGTGAAGATATTAAAAATGTCACGTCGATATGGCAGGCTATTTTTGAATTAAATTGAATAAATACATAGGCGCTCGATTATTATTGAGCGCCTATCAGTTAATTGCTTAGCTTTAAACAGTTTGTACGTACAAATTCAGACGGCAGCTCGGTAATAACCGCTGCGCGTTGTTTAGGGCAGAAAAAAGCATACACTTCATTTGAAAAATCATCATTTATAGAGCGGCTAACGCGGTATAAAGCGGAGTTAAAACTGCTATCTATTCGAAAGTGATCCTTAACAACGTAATCTTTGTCTAAGTACCACATTAAAGTAATACCTTCGTTATTAGCATATTGGGTTAGTACGGTACGCAAGGTTGAGTCACGTTGGAAGCGACGCGGGCCTACTTCTCCACTCCAATTTAAAGGCATAGGCTCTACTACAAAAGAACGCTGGTTTAGCGCTCTGTCGAGGCTAAGATCGGGTTTTTCGAGTTCAATTACAAATTTGTCATTGTCTTTATTGACAGAAATTCTATCTCGGATTGATGCATAAAACCGCGATAACCCTTCAGCCGCAGCGTTAGTGGTTTGTTGATAATTGAGTGACGACGAACCATTTAGTAGAAAGTAAATGGCTGCACCAATTAACAATAAAGCTAAAAGTATATATCTAATCCAAAACCACATGGCTGTTACTCATCTTTGTTATTTTAATAACCCATCCTTAATAAAAAGAGGGGGCGTCTTTATCGGGTCGTGTTTTAAAGCGTCTATGCAACCACATATATTGTTCAGGGGCGGCATTTATTGATTGTTCCATGCGCTGATTAACACGTGTTACATCGGCTTTATCATCGCCGCTCGGGAAGTTTTCAAGCTCAGGCACGATTTCTAAGTGATACTTTCCGTTGTTATCCCTATAAGCAATTAAGCTCATTGTTTCGCAGTTTTTACTACCTGCAAACATTAGTGTACCAGTGGTTGTGGCTGTATCGGGTACTGCGTAAAAAGGCACAAACTCACAGCGGTTACGGCCATAATCCTGATCGGGTAAGTAATAACACAGCTTTTTATTTTTTAATGATTTTAATAATCCTTTTACGTCTTTTTTTCCAACCATGTATTCATTAGAGCGAAGACGTCCATTGGTGGTAAAGTATTCCATAAGCGGATTGTTATGCGGGCGGTAAAAGCCAATACCTTGGCACTTCAAACCCATTACACGACTTGTCATTTCAAGATGCAGTATATGTGGAACAAGTAATAAAACGCCTTTTCCTGATTGTTGTACGCGCTCAAAATGCTCAAGCCCTTTTATTGACCCGAGTACTTTTTTGACCCGCCACTGTGGCCACCACCAAGCCATGCCGGTTTCAACCATCGCAATACCGGTATTTTCCATATTTTTAAGTACCAGCTGTTGTTGCTCGGTTTCGCTCATTGTGGGGAAACAGCGTTTAATATTAACCTCAGCAATATGCCTTCTACGCTTCATATATTTATGAACCAAGCGTCCTAGCTGCTTACCCATAGCTAATTGTAGTTTTTGCGGTAACCAAGAAATGAGATATAAAAACAAAACACCAATCCAGGTTAGCCAATAACGAGGACCTAAAAAAGAGGCTTTAAAAGGGGATGAGTTAACCACAAAAATTTCTCTAAAAATAAAAGGCTAGTTTAACGCTATGTGTTAAAAAATACAAAAAGCCAGCAAAAAGCTGGCTTTAGTGATTATTTATAATGAAGTCGTTTGCTTAGTTAACGGTATTTAAACCTTGGTTTATACCCACTAAATCTTCACGGCTTAATATTCCTGTCGCTTGTTTTAAGCGAAGCGTTGATACAACATAACGGTAACGTACATCGGCAAGATTACGCTTTGCATCGTACAAGTTTTGCGTACTAATTAGTACATCAACGATAGTACGTGTACCTACCTCAAAACCCGCTTCAGTGGCTTTTAATGCACTTTCTGCTGAGATAACTGCTTGTTCAAGCGCTTTAAATGTTGCAATGTCAGATACCACTTGATTGTAAGAAGTAATAACAGAGCGAGTTACTGCACGATAATCGGTTTCAAAATCTTGGCTAGCAGCAACGTAAAATGCACGTGCTTGATCTGTTGCAGCAACCGTTGCGCCACCTGAGTAAAGTGGGACGCTAAAGTTTAGTCCAATAGAGGTTGAATCAGAACGAGGCTGGTCGTCAAAACTAGCGCCATTTAACTCACTATCTGTTAATGAGTCGCCGTAGCTAGCATTTAACGTTAGTTTTGGGTAATGACCTGCTTTTGCGAGTTCAATTTGTTCTTTAGCTATATCAACCGTTATTTTTGATACTTGCAGATTTAAGTTTTTGTCTTTAGCTATTTTAACTAAATCAGTTGCAGGCGTACTTGGCTTAACAGTAGAAAATGTTTCGGTGTTTAACATATCCAGCTTTGCGTGGTACTTACCAGTGATCTCACGTAGCTGCTCACGGGCTGTTTCTACCGCATTATTAGCAATGATCTCTTGCGCTACTGAATTATCAAATTGTGCTTGTGCTTCATGTACATCGGTAATAGCTGTTAAACCTACAGCGTAACGCTGTTTAGTTTGTTCAAGTTGGCGCTCAATGGCACGTTTTTCAGCTTGTACAAATTCAAGGTTATCAATAGCGCTAAGTACGTTAAAATAGCCCTCAGCAACACGCACAATTAGGTTTTGCTTGGCAAAGTCGTATTGGCCGCTTGCTTGAAGTGCTTGTTTGTCGGCTATACCTAATGAATTCCATGCGCCTAAATCAAATAACGTTTGGCTTAAGCTAATACCACGAGAAAACTCGTCGTTTTCAGCATTAATTTTATCAAGAGAAGATAAATCCTCAGATTGTCTGAAGGAAGTTGAGTCAGACTTTGTGTAACTCATAGTCAAGCCAATTTGCGGTAATAGTGCGCTCATAGCGCGATCGCTTTGGTATGATTGAGCATCAGCTTGGGCTTTTGCTTTTAAAACGGTAGGATCGTTGGCTGTTGCGATTTCAAAAACTTGAAGTAAATCTTCAGCATTGGCTACGGTTGAGCCCAATGCGCATGATAAACTAACCAGTGCTGCAAGGATGTTCTTTTTCATGTGATGTTCGGTCCTTAGACAATTTTTGTACTACAGGCATGTTAACCTGTTTTACTTAATAACTAAAAAAAAAATTAGTAAAACAACGTTCTCAAGTGTAACAGAATATATACCTAACACGCCTCATTCGCTCAATTTAGCGTTTTAATAGGGCTGGCAATCAAGGCGTTGATGTATCTACGCTTTCAAAAAGGAAATAAAAAACATGGCGAATAAAAGTCGTACTCAATTTACCCATGATGATGTGAGATTAAAACCGGTTGAAAATTTGTATAACGGTTTTTTTAAAATAAACCTTTATCAATTTCAGCATGCCCTGTTTGCTGGTGGAGAGTCTGAGGTTATTCGTCGAGAAATTTTAGAGCGTGGCGATGCGGTCGCGGTATTACCTTATGATCCAGTCACTGAGCAAGTATTGCTTATAGAACAAATTCGAATTGGCGCAATTAAAAGCAAACATACGCCTTGGCTGTTAGAATGTATAGCGGGTATGACCGATGGCAGTGAAGATTACGAAGCGGTTGTTAAAAAAGAAGCGCTTGAAGAAGCGGGGCTTAATTTAACAGAACTTGAGTTTATGTTGTCTTATCTTTCAAGCCCCGGCGGTACTACAGAGCGTTTGTTCTTATATTTAGCTCACGCCGATTTAAGCCAAATGAGTACTGGCATTTATGGGTTAGAAACCGAAGGTGAAGATATTAAAACCCATATTATGCACGTAGACGAAGCACTACAGCGACTTAATAGTGGTGAAATAGATAATGCTGCTACCGTAATTTGCTTGCAATGGTTAGCGCTAAATCGCGATAAGATACGTAAAAAGTGGGCATAGTTTTTAATTTTTAATAGTAATGGCGGTATTTTGACAGCACTTTTAACCACTAATCGATACATTCAAAGCCTTCCAAAGTATTTAACGCTTTGTGAGCACAATTACGTACGCCTTTTAAAACTACTGCCTCATGAGCAAGTGATTGGCAATGTAAGAGAAATTAAATTAGGGCACAGTGAATTTGCAATTCACATAGATGATAGTGCTAAGTACACACTTGATGTTTCTATTAAACAGTTAAATGGCATGCTCGTTGGCATTGCACCGCTGTATTTAACGGTACGTTTGTACAATGATGCGAAGGTGGCTGAAATTGTTCATCATGACTACCACCAACGAATTAAGCCTTCTTATGGTTACCCTAACCCAAAAATGCATCAAAAAGATGAAAAATATCAGTTAAATGCTTTTTTGTATGACTGGTTGGTAGCGTGTGTTGAAAGAGGTCAATCAACACTTAATTGGGATGTAAATAATGGCTTGGTTTGATGACATCTATTATTTTGAACAAACTACGCTTCGAATTGCACACCTAACTGATTGCCACCTTTTTAGTGATAAAGATGCTGAATACTTTGGCGTTAATACCGCTGAACATTTTGTTAAAGCATTGGCCGATATAGCAAAGCAGCAGCCTGATGCGTTGATATTTGGTGGTGACCTAACGCAAGATCACAGCTTTAATTCGTATTTATTATTTGCAGAACTTATTCATAATAGTGACGTTGATTGCCCCGTATTTTGGGTGCCTGGTAACCATGATGAGATTGAACAGCTTAATTTAATTAGTGGTGGGCAAATACAACACGCTAAACACATAGTGGCACAAGGGATTGAGCTGATATTAATTAACTCTAAGGGTGAAACGCCTGCAGGGTGGGTCAGTGCCACGCATTTAGATGAAATTATGGCTTGCTTAGTTGATTCAAATAATCGTCACATTGCATTTTGTCATCACAACCCATTGCCAATTGATGGCTACCTAGATAAACATATGTTAGAAAATGGGCCGCAACTATTAAATTTATTAGTTAATAATGGTCGCGTTGATGCGCTGTTTCATGGGCATGTCCATAATGACTATCAACAGCAGTTTAGAGGGCTCAATGTGTACGCTACCCCAGCCAGCTGCGTGCAATTTAGTAAACACAGTGCGACTTGGCAGCAAGAAAATAAAGGGGCAGCTTATCGCATGCTGTATTTAAATGCTGAGCAACAACAGGTGCATATACACTCGGACGTGGTATGGTTAAACGAGTAATTTATATTCACGGTTTTAATAGCTCTGAAAAATCATATAAAGCTGTGCGCTTTGGTGAGCTTATGGCACACTATGATGTTGATTATTGTGTGCCGCGTTTAAATCATGAGCCTGTAGAGGCTATTATAGCGCTTGAACAACTATTAACACCGAATACCGTATTATTGGGCAGCTCGCTAGGTGGTTTTTTTGCCACGTATTTATCGCAGCGTTATCAAATTCCTGCGGTGGTAATTAATCCTGCCGTTGCCCCATATACATTATTAGAGCCTATACTTGGGCCTAATTATAATCCGTATCAAGATTATAATTACCAATTACAATCTCGTCATATAGATGCGTTAAAAGCATTAACGGTGACAGAGTTAAAACACCCTGAACTGTTGTATTTATTACAGCAAACAGGGGATGAAGTGTTAAATTTTCAGCACGCAATAAAGTATTACTCACAATGTAAACAGTTAATTGAATTTGGCGGCGATCATAGCTTTAATGGCTTTGAGCGAGCTTTTTCAAGCATTGTCGATTTTCTTAAAATCAGATATTAGCGTATATAAAGATAAAAACTATGACTCAACAAAATTATAACGCCGAAGCCATTGAAGTACTTAATGGATTAGAGCCGGTAAAACGCCGCCCAGGCATGTATACAGATACCACAAGGCCAAACCATTTAGGCCAAGAGGTTATTGATAACAGTGTTGATGAGGCAATGGCTGGGCACGCAACACGTATTGATGTCATTTTACATGAAGATAATTCGCTTGAGGTGAGTGACGATGGCCGAGGTATGCCAATTGACATTCACCCAGAAGAAGGTATTCCAGGAGTTGAGTTAATATTTACTAAGCTGCATGCCGGCGGTAAGTTTTCAAACAAAAACTATCAATTCTCTGGTGGCTTGCATGGCGTAGGTATCTCGGTTGTTAATGCGCTATCTACCCGCGTGGAAGTAACGGTTCGCCGTGATGCGCAGCAATTTAGAATGGCTTTTGAGCATGGCGATAAAGTTGAAGATTTAAATGTTATTGGCTCAGTGGGTAAACGCAACACTGGTACTACGGTACGTTTTTGGCCAGATACCAGCTATTTTGACTCTGCTAATTTTTCTTTGACTAAGCTTAATCACTTATTAAAAGCTAAAGCGGTTTTATGTCCAGGTTTGCGTATTAAGTTTGTAAATAAACAAACGAAAGAAACCCAAGAGTGGTTTTATGAAACAGGCTTAAAAGATTACTTAATTGAAGCCGTTAAAGGTTACGAAATACTACCTAAAGACCCATTTGTGGGTGAGTTTTCAAGTTCTATTGAAGGCGCTGATTGGGCGGTAGTATGGATGCCTGAAGGTGGTGAGTCGATAGCCGAAAGTTATGTAAACTTAATTCCTACCGCGCAAGGGGGCACCCATGTAAATGGTCTGCGCCAAGGGCTTTTAGAGGCGATGCGTGAATTTTGTGAGTTTAGAAATTTATTACCACGTGGCGTAAAGCTGACCCCAGATGATATTTGGGAACGTTGTAGTTATGTGTTGTCGGTTAAAATGCAAGACCCACAATTTGCAGGACAAACTAAAGAAAAGCTCTCATCACGTTCATGTGCTGCGTTTGTATCGGGTGTAGTAAAAGATGCCTTTAGCTTATGGCTAAATGAGCACACTGACACCGCAGAGCTACTTTCTGAACTATGTATTTCAAATGCACAGCGTCGCTTACGTGCGGCTAAAAAAGTAGTACGTAAGCGAGTTACATCAGGCCCAGCATTACCAGGCAAACTGACCGATTGTAGTGCTGCTGATAATGACCGCACAGAATTGTTTTTAGTAGAGGGTGACTCAGCAGGGGGCTCAGCTAAACAAGCGCGAGATCGTGAATTCCAAGCAATTATGCCGTTAAGAGGTAAAATTTTAAATACTTGGGAGGTTGAGTCAGGGCAAATTTTGGCCTCTCAAGAAGTGCACGATATTTCAGTTGCGCTAGGTATAGACCCAGACTCAGCCGATATGTCGGGACTACGTTATAATAAAATTTGTATATTAGCGGATGCTGACTCCGATGGACTGCATATTGCCACCTTACTGTGTGCCTTATTTGTTCGCCATTTCCCACAATTAGTTAAAACCGGCCATGTGTATGTTGCTATGCCACCGTTATTTAGAATTGATATTGGTAAAGATGTTTACTACGCGCTGGATGAAGATGAAAAAACCGGTATCTTAGCGCGCATAGAAGCAGAAAAAAAACGTGGCAAAGTAAACGTACAACGCTTTAAAGGTTTGGGCGAAATGAACCCGCTACAATTGCGTGAAACAACCATGGACCCTAATACTCGTCGTTTAGTACAGCTTACTCTTGATGAAGAGCAGCAAACAATGGAAATGATGGATATGCTACTCGCTAAAAAGCGCTCATCAGATCGCCGTCAATGGCTAGAGGATCATGGTAACAAGGCACAAGTTTAATAAGCCTTTGGGCTTTAAAACAGGAGAGGCAAATGAATAAATTATTTAGCACACTGTTGTTACTGGGCTTAATATCATCGCCAGTGATGGCGAAAAATATACTCGACAAGCTGACCGCTGCACCGGGTTTTGAAATCAGCTTATTTGCTGATGATGTTGAAAATGCACGGCAAATTGCAGTATCAAGCCGAGGTATTGTGTATGCAGGGTCGCGTAAGGCGGGCAATGTGTATGCACTGATTGACCATAACAGCGATGGTGTGGCAGATAAAAAAATAGTGATTGCAGAGGGATTAAATATGCCCTCGGGTTTAGCAATTAAAGGCGGTGACTTATATGTCGGTGAAGTGCACCGTATTATTCGTTTTAAAAATATCGATAAACACCTCAAAAATCCTGAGTATGAAGTGTTTTATAGCGATTTACCCTCAGAGCGTCACCATGGTTGGAAGTTTTTGCGCTTTGCACCAAATGGCGAGCTGATAATTCCCGTGGGCGTACCGTGTAATATTTGTGAGGAAGATGCTCGCTTTGGCCGTATTTTTTCGTTAAATACCGACACCAAAGAAATAACGACCTTAGCCAAAGGTGTACGTAATACGGTGGGTTTTGACTTTCATCCGAGCACGCAAATGCTATGGTTTAGTGATAACGGCCGCGACATGATGGGGGATGATATTCCACCTGATGAGCTAAACCGCATTACTAAGGAAGAAGAGCACTTTGGTTTTCCATACGTGCATGGTGGCGTTATTGTTGATCCTGAGTTTGGTGAAGGCAAAAATATTGCTGATTACACTCAACCTGCATTGGCATTGGGGGCGCATGTTGCGCCATTAGGTATTCATTTTTATACCGGCAAACAGTTCCCAGATAGCTACAAACAACAGTTATTTGTTGCTGAGCATGGTTCATGGAACCGCTCTAAAAAGGTTGGTTATAAAGTGGCTGTGGCAACCATAGAAAATGCCAAAGTAACTAAATATACGCCACTGATCACCGGCTTTATGCAAGACGAAACGACATTTGGACGCCCTGTTGCATTTGCACAATTAAATGATGGCAGTCTATTGGTAAGCGATGATTACGCTAACGTAATTTACCGCGTAAGCTATAAGAAAAACTAGGTAAGCTTTAATGAGTGATACAGATACCTTGCTAATGCAAGGAATTGAACAGCAAACAATGGGGCGTTTTACCGAAGACGCCTATTTAAATTATTCAATGTACGTGATCATGGATCGTGCCTTACCGCACGTTGGTGACGGCTTAAAACCCGTTCAGCGTCGTATTATTTATGCGATGAGTGAACTGGGGTTATCGGCAAGTGCTAAATACAAAAAATCAGCCCGTACCGTAGGTGATGTATTAGGTAAATACCATCCTCATGGTGATAGTGCCTGTTATGAAGCCATGGTACTTATGGCGCAGCCGTTTTCTTATCGCTACCCGTTAGTTGATGGTCAAGGTAACTGGGGGGCTGCAGATGATCCTAAGTCGTTTGCGGCAATGCGTTATACCGAAGCGCGTTTATCTAAATTCTCTGAAGTATTACTTAAAGAGTTAGGCCAAGGGACTGTTGATTGGACGCCAAACTTCGACGGCACCATGGATGAACCATTAGTATTGCCATCGCGCTTACCGCATATATTACTTAATGGTGTCACCGGTATTGCGGTAGGTATGGCAACCGATATACCGCCCCATAATGTGCGTGAAGTAGCCAGTGCCTGTTGTTTATTACTTGATAAGCCAAAAACAGAACTCGAAGAGTTACTAGATTTAGTGCATGCGCCTGATTATCCAACTGATGCTGAAATAATTACGCCTAAGGCTGATATTCACAAAATTTATAAAACCGGTCGTGGCTCAATTAAAATGCGCGCTGTGTATTGTGAAGAGCAGGGCGATATAGTTATTACTGCGTTACCGCATCAATGTTCGGGTGCAAAAGTACTCGAGCAAATTGCAGCGCAAATGAACGCTAAAAAGTTGCCGATGGTGGCCGATTTACGTGATGAGTCTGATCACGAAAACCCGACCCGTATTGTGATTGTGCCGCGTTCAAACCGAATTAAAGCTGAGCCATTAATGGCGCACTTATTTGCCACCACCGATCTTGAAAAAAATTACCGCGTAAACTTAAATATGCTCGGCTTAGATGGTCGTCCACAGGTTAAAGATTTACGTAGTATTTTAACAGAGTGGTTAACCTTTAGACGCGAAACGGTTCGTCGTCGTTTGCAATATCGACTTGATAAAGTACTGGCTCGATTACATATTTTAGAAGGTTTACTGGCTGCCTTTTTAAATATTGATGAAGTTATAGAAATCATCCGCTCTGAAGATAAGCCCAAACCAATATTGATGGAGCGCTTTGATTTAACCGATATTCAAGCAGAAGCCATTTTAGAATTAAAACTTCGCCATTTGGCAAAACTTGAAGAGTTTAAAATTCGTGGTGAGCAAGACGAATTGGCAAAAGAGCGTGACAAATTAGAGCAAACATTGGGCTCAGATCGTCGCATGTCGACCTTATTGAAAAAAGAAATTCAAGAAGCTGCAGAAATGTATGGTGATGATCGCCGCTCGCCTGTGATTGAGCGTGTAGAAGCCAAAGCACTGAGCGAAAAAGATTTAATTCCATCAGAGTCAGTCACCGTGGTGCTATCAGATAAAGGCTGGGCACGGGTTGGTAAGGGTCATGACTTAGATGTGGAAGGATTAAATTACAGAGCTGGTGATGGTTATAGAGCATCAGCGAGAGGTAAAAGTAATCAGCCTGCGGTATTTTTAGATTCAGCTGGACGTGCATTTGCCACTGATGCTCATAGTCTTCCTTCAGCGCGAAGCCAAGGCGAGCCAATGACCGGGCGCTTTAATCTAACCTCAGGCGCCAGCTTTGAGCACGTAGTAATGGGTGAGGACGCTCAAGTGTTGTTAATGGCCTCCGACGCTGGTTATGGTTTTATTACTGACTTTAAAGATTTAGTGAGCAAAAACAAAAACGGTAAAGCGTTAGTGAGTGTGCCAAAAGGTGGTGTGTTACTTTCGCCAATTCGCGTTAACGACGTGGCTACTGACTACTGTATGGCGATTTCTAACGAAGGGCGGATGTTGTTATTCCCACTGCGTGACCTACCTAAGCTAGGTAAAGGTAAGGGTAATAAAATTATTTCTATTCCGGGTGCGAAAGTACAAGCCCGCGAAGAGTTTGTAAAAGTATTAGCTGTTGTGCCGCAAGGCAGCAGTGTAACGCTGCATGCAGGTAAGCGTAAGCTGACCCTTAAACCAAGCGACCTTGAGCATTACCATGGCGAGCGAGGCCGCAGAGGGAATAAGTTACCTCGTGGTTTGCAGCGCGTAGATGAAGCTGTGGTAGAGTTAACACCGCAACAAGTTGATGAGCCAAGCTCAGACGCAGAGCCAAGTTAATCTTGAGATCAAATTAGATAAAATTAGAAAACGGCTTACTCAGGTAAGCCGTTTTTTTATGACTGTTTTATTTCAGCGCACGCTTGTGCGCTATTTTCTCGTCTGCGTAACAAAATAACGTTATAATAAAACAATACATGATTGTGGTTATATTGGAGAGGCGCACTTGCTAGCTGTTATACGTATTTTAATAATGCTGTTGTTTATATTATTAAGTTGTTTTTTTGGTTTGTTGTTATCAATATTTAGACCATTTCATCCTAATAATGTGCATGTTATTGCAAGTTGGTTTGGCTCAATGGCTAAAATGCTTGGGGTTAAATTAGAACTAAAATATCATCCCGATGCGCTTAAGGTGGGGCCCGCTGTGTATGTAGCGAATCACCAAAATAGCTATGATTTATTTACTATTCCAGCTATGGTGCCAAAAAATTGTGTGAGTGTTGGCAAAAAAAGCTTGAAGTGGATCCCATTTTTTGGTCAGCTTTATTGGTTATCGGGTAATATTTTAATAGACAGAGCAAATCGCTCAAAAGCGGCAGGCACTATTTCTAAAGCAGCGGCTAAAATAAAACAAAAAGGCTTGTCGGTGTGGATGTTCCCTGAGGGGACGCGTAGTTATGGTCGTGGTTTACTCCCTTTTAAAACCGGTGCTTTTCATACAGCAATGAGTGCAGAGGTACCTGTTGTGCCAGTATGTATGAACACAACCGATAAAACCATTAAACTAAATCGCTGGGATAATGGTACAATTTACATTGAAATGTTAGCCCCCATAGCACTTGATAACAGTATCAGTGCCCGTGAACATGCTAAAAGTGTGCACAGTATTATGGCTGCTAAAATAACAGAATTAGATGCTCAAGTGAGAGAGAAATAATGGAAAACTGGCGTGAAATAAGTGAAGACATCGTAACTTCATTACTTGAAGATGGTTCCGATCCGGAAATCCTTTATGAAGTAGAGCACCACTTTGTATGTGAAGATTTTACTAAGTTAGAACAAGCTGCACTTGCTGCGTTTAAACTAGGTTACGATGTAGAAGAGCCAGCAGAACTTGAGCTTGAAGACGGCGAAAAGATTTGGAGTTTTGACATTGTTGTTGAAGCCGAATTAGATGTTGACGTTATAATGGAAGACGTTGATAAGCTTGCACAGCTTGCGGTTGAATGCGACGTAGAATACGACGGTTGGGGCACTTACTTTCAAGAGTAAGGGTTACCAATGCAAAAGGCGAACAATTATGTTCGCCTTTTTTGTGTCTTATTGGATCTGTATTGTAATTACAGCCACTTTTTATTTTTAAAGTAAATACCAATCCCACCAGTCAAAACAACCAAAAACACCACAAATGCGGTAAATGCATAGGGACTATCTGTGCCAGGTATACCGCCAACATTGACCCCCAATAACCCAGTTAAAAATCCCAGTGGTAAAAATAAAGCAGCCACCACCGACATCACATACATACGCTGATTTAATTGCTCAGACACTTGGTTAGTAATGGTTTGCTGAATAACGAGTGCACGTTCTATTGAACTATCGAGCTCTTCTAAATAGCGAATAAGTAAATTGGTGGTTTCATTTAGCTTGGCTTTATCATCGTCAAACAGCCATGGGTAATGATTATTAACCATGTTGCTGAGCGCTTCTTTTTGCGGTTTTAAGTAACGTTTTAGCGCGATTGTTTGGCGGCGAAGTTGCGACAAGCCTTGGTTATCAAACTTTTTACTAGGCTCATCAATTTCTTCTTCAAAATCATCTAAGCTTTCATCTAGTTCATCTATTACCGTTTGCATACGTGAAGTGAGCTTTTGCGCTAAGCTACACACTAGTTCAGAAATACTGCTTGGTCCCTCATTATTATTTAACGAGGTTAGAATATCTTGCACTGATAATAACCGGCGCTTACGGGTAGTGATCACCACGTCTTTATTAATAAATAGGCGAATAGACACCATGTCTTCAGGGCTTTGCGCTGGGTTTAAATTGATTCCACGTAAAAACAGCATATGGCCATTCATTGTAGGAGTAATGCGAGGACGTGTTTCATCTGCGGTGAGTGATTCAAGTTCGTAGTCGTTTAATTGGCCGCAGTTTTTTAACCAATCAACGGCTTCTTTTTGACTGTAATCCATATGCACCCACAGCTTTCCATCAGTAGGTTGCCATTGGTGTAACTGTTTACTGTTTTCTATTGGGCGAGCCCCGCCTTGTTCATCAAGAATAAGCGCATGAAGTAAGCCATTGATCATAATAATTTCTCATAGATAGTATATTTTTAATACAGTTGACTGTAGTGTATTTAACTTAGCTTTACTTTGTAGAGTTAATCAACAAAAAATTGTTTTTTAGCCTATGGTTAAGTGCATACGTTAGGGGTGCATTGTTAAACGAGTTAACTTAAAAGGTCAATCAAATCGGCTTATCGAGTAGATGAATTTATTTTGTTGGTGTTTTGTTGGCTGTAGCGTATAAAACACTTTTTTTACTAAGGGCACATTTATGACGACAAAAATAACAGTTGGTTGGCGTGAGTGGTTAAGTTTACCCGAGCTAGGCATCGAGCAAATTAAAGCAAAAATAGACACTGGTGCGCGTACTTCCTGTATTCATGCAATTAATATTGAAGAATACGAAGTCGATGGCGAAAAATGGGTTAAATTTACAGCCCAACCATTGCAAGAAGACGAGCAAACGCAAATTACCTGCAATGCCAAAGTTAAAAAGATGAAGTACGTTACCAGCTCTAGTGGTCAAAAAGAATTGCGTTACTTTATTGAAACTACATTACATGCCGGCGAATTTAGTTGGCCAATAGAAATTACATTAACAAGTCGTGCGTCTATGAAGTTTAGAATGTTGTTAGGGCGCACAGCAATGGAAAATCGCATAGTCGTTGATCCGGCTTTATCACATTTATTATAAGAATTCGTTGAGTAGCAAACATAATTATATCTGCTTGCTCAACACCATTTAGTTAAGGCTTTAATGATGAAAATTGGTATTTTATCTCGTAACAAAAAATTATATTCAACGCGTCGCCTAATCGAAGCTGCTGAGGCGCGCGGACATGAAGTGAAAGTAATTGATGCGTTACGCTCTTACATGAACATAAACTCAGAGCAACCTGAAATTCATTATCGTGGTGAAAACCTAAAAGATTTCGACGCTATCGTGCCACGTATTGGTGCATCGGTTACATTTTATGGTTGTGCTGTATTACGCCAATTTGAAATGATGGGGGTGTTCCCTGTTAATGAATCAGTAGCTATTTCTCGCTCTCGCGATAAATTACGTTCTTTGCAGTTACTATCGCGTAAAGGTGTGGGTATGCCGGTTACAGGCTTTGCCAGCAAGCCCGATGACGTAAAAGATTTATTAGAAATGGTAGGCGGCGCACCGGTCGTTATTAAGTTACTTGAGGGTACTCAAGGTATTGGTGTGGTATTGGCTGAAACACGTAAAGCAGCTGAAAGTGTTATTGAAGCATTCATGGGTTTAAAAGCCAATATCATGGTGCAAGAGTACATTAAAGAAGCCGGTGGTGCAGACATTCGTTGCTTTGTATTGGGCGATAAAGTGATTGCTGCGATGAAACGCCAAGCACAAGAGGGCGAGTTCCGCTCTAATCTTCATCGTGGTGGTAGCGCTACACTGGTACGTATTACCCCAGAAGAACGTAAAACAGCGGTTGCTGCAGCAAAAGCAATGGGTTTAAACGTTGCTGGCGTTGATTTACTCCGTTCATCTCGCGGCCCTTTGGTTATGGAAGTAAATTCATCGCCAGGCCTAGAAGGGATTGAAGTGGCAACTGGTAAAGATATTGCGGGTATGGTGATTGACTTTATTGAAAAAACGGCCTCAGTGAAAGGAACTGCAACTCGTGGCAAAGGTTAAAATTAACCGACCTTTCACCCTGTTAGGTGAAAGCATTGGTGTAGGTGAACGTAAAACACTCGCACTAGAAGCTGCAAAGCTTTATACCCATTCACCGCTTAATATTCCTATTGAAGTGGTCAACGGTGTTATGGAAGGCCCTGTATTGATGGTCTGTGCGGCAATACATGGCGATGAGCTTAATGGGGTTGAGGTTGTGCGCCAGTTACTGGCTAAGATCGATCCTAACCAGTTGCGTGGCACATTAATAGCGGTGCCGATTGTGAATGTATTTGGTTTTATTCATAAATCTCGTTACTTGCCCGATCGCCGTGATATGAATCGAAGTTTTCCTGGCTCTGAACGTGGTTCGTTAGCAGGTCGTATGGCGTATATGTTTTTTAACCAAGTCGCTGTGCATTGTACGCATATTATAGATTTGCATACGGGGGCGATTCATCGTACTAACTTACCGCAAATACGCGCTAATTTAGCCGATGAAGCTACAGCGCAAATGGCTAAGGCTTTTGGCACACCTGCGGTTATTGATGCGTCGTTACGCAATGGCTCATTGCGCAGTGAAGCGGCTAATTTGGGTATACCCGTTATTACCTACGAAGCAGGTGAAGCGTTGCGCTTTGACCCGATTGCGATTGCAGCGGGTGTACAAGGGGTTGATTATGTTATGCGTCATTTAAAAATGATGCGTGGTAAGCGCCCTAAAAAACTACCTGAGCCGGTTATTGCAGGTTCAACAAGTTGGGTACGAGCTGAGGTTGACGGTATAGTAAGAGCGCAAGTATCGTTAGGTGAACGTGTCACTAAAGGGCAAATACTGGCATACATAAGTAGTCCGCTTGGCGATTCTGAGCTTGAATTGCTTGCTCCACGTAGTGGCATTATTATTGGTCAGCAAACCATGCCTCTAGTAAATGAAGGCGATGCTGTGTTTCATATTGCTTACTTTGCTCACTCAAATAGTTTGGTAGAGCAACAGCTTGAAAGCTTTATTGGTGAAATAAGTGATTTAGATGATGAACTGAAAACAGCTGAGCTAAATAATTAACTTCACCCGTAAGAATTAACTTCACCCGTAAGAATTAAAAAAGCCGCTTAAGTTTATTAGCTGAAGCGGCTTTTTTGTAATTGTTATTTAATTACGTGGCTTTGGGCCAATAATTCGTTTAATTTTAGGCGCTTTTGTTGGTTTTGGCTCTGTATTGAGTACTAACACGGGGCGGGTAACAAATAAGTTATTAGGGTAAATCACCCTATGTCCATCAACGTGTTCGAGTAATACATTCATCAGCCCCATTTCAATAATGCGTCCTTCAATGGCGTTGGCCCCATCCACGATTCTAACCCAATAGCCTACACGGCAGTCATTTTGTATAAACATGAGTAAAAAAGCAGTTAAGTTGCTCAATAATGACCAAGCCGCAAACAGCGCAACGCCTAACATGGCAAATAAGGAAGAGCCTAATACCAGTAAACCACGCAGCTCTATTCCCCAAAAAACTAATACTAAACACAACATAACAAAGGCGAGTATTATTTTTAATAGTAACTCTGCTCGGTATTTTCTGTGTAAATCGATTTTACCTCTAATGGCTTTTTCGAGTAATTTTTTAGTTAGCTTTAACAGTAACGGAAAACTCAACAGCGCAATTACAGTTACGATTAGCTTATATTGTGTGCTCACAAGCTCTAAAAGAGAGATTAATTCCAAAACGTATTCTCACAATAATGATAGGCGCAAAGTGTAACGTGTTAGCTTTGTGCGCAGTAGTGATTTAAAAAGAATTTTTAACGCTCAGTAGCCACTGTACAGAGTCAACATCGTTATATTTATTTAGTGGCGCAGCAATATCAAGGTGGATCATGGTACCTGCATTGGCGCGACTTGGCGCAAGGCGTAAACCGAGTCCAACATTTTTAAGTACAGGTGTGTTTTCAACTTGATACAGGGTATTCGAGTCATTGTTATACCATGCGCGACCTACATCTAGAAAGGCTGCGCCTCCCACTTTAAATAGTTGTAGTAAGTCATACTCCCAATAGTAGCGCTTTTCTAAGCTGACTAAAAAACTCCGATCGCCATGTTGAAACTCAATAGGGTAACCGCGTAAACCTGTTTCGCCCCCGAGAGTGAGCTGCTTATCGTTGGTGAGGTTTTTTGCGTATTGTAGCCTGGCTTTTACATACCAAGACTGATCAATACTGGTATTTAAATAATATTGAATTTGGCTGGTGGTGATTAAGTTTTCAAGCTGTTTTTGTTCTTTATTCCAATAACCTTGAATATCTGCGTGAAAGCGCCATAGCGTATTATCACCACTAAAATGTGCTTTGTTAAAGTTAAACGAGTAAATAGCGCGGCTATCGTCGTTACTAATTGATTCATCAGAATAACCCAGCGTAGCTTTTATATTCCAACCTAAATTTAAATCCTCGGTACGGTAAATACTGTCAAAGTTACGCACTTTTATAAAGTTATCTTCAAACCAGTGGCCGCTTACATAAGGATAACTAAGCTGCCTATTTTCAGCTAGCGGCACAGTGGTTTCATCGATGCTTTTAAATGTTTGTTGCTCATCGATATAACCTAGGCTCAAGCGCTGTGTCCAGTTATGGCTAAGGGCTTTAGAGTGACCAAAAAACACCTGATTTAGGTCGGTGGTTTGTTCAAACTCACTAAATTTATCGCCCCTAAGATAGAGTGCCTCTTCTCGCTGGGTAGAGTAACTCAGGGCACCATAACTATAGGGTGTATCAATGGCGTAAAATGGGTAAGTAAGCTCAACTAAGTGACTTTTACCGTCACTGTTATCGGCATACTCTATACGACCTCTGTAGCGTGTTGATAGGATATTTGGATCATCGTAAACAAATAAATAGCCATTACGATCACTGTCGGTTTTGCGAGCAAACGATAATCGTTTGCCCCAACCAAATAAGTTAGACTCGCGAAAGCCGATACTTGATTTATTTTCGCCACCACTGCGGCTAAAGCTAAGCTCGGGTAGCAAAGTCCACAAATCGCGAGTCACCACGGTTACATCAATATCGCCATCGCAGTTTTCGTTGGCAACAATTTGTGCGTCATATAAATAGTTTTGTTTACGCAGTAGCCGCTCAGATTCAGCCAAGGTTTTTTGATTAAAAGTATCACCCGCTTTAAACAATAAAATGCTTTTAATAACCTCAGGCTCAGTTTGTATATGTGCACGATTAGCAAAGCGAAACAGTGCGTTGTTCTCAGCTTCTAGCTCGGTATTAAAAACATTAAGTTGTTTAAGATTAATTGAGGTAATTTTAGCGTTACTATTTGTCGTAAGCGGTGGAGGTTGAGACTCGATTTGTCGACGCAAGTTAATTTCAGAAGTTTTCAATGAATCGTCATTTTGGCAGCTTTGGGCTAGTGGCGTTTCTTGCGCGCAAACGCTGAGCATAAACATACTCAAAATAGAAAGGCTAAAACAACTACGTGCAATCCATTTTCTATTTAGCATTGACCCTCTTTAGCGCTATTTTGCAAAATAAAACACTTACTCTTAGCTTACATCATTGTTATTAATATGTAAGTAAAAGTGCCAATTTAGTTTATTTTTTATAGCAATTATAAGGTATTAGCGATAAATAGACGTGGCCTTAGCTTAAATAAAATGTTAACGCTGCCAATAGGTTGTCGGCATCTTGACCTTCGCCGTTAATCCACACACTTTGACTGTAATGCTCAAAATTTAAATTAAAAGTGTGGTTAGCATAGTTAAAACGCAGTTGGTGACGATCAGCCCCAGCTGCAAATTCACTAATGCTAATTTCATCGCTGTGCAAAAAAAACGTTCCCCATAACTCAAAGTCTTCATCGTGCGGCAACTCTGTTAGTTTAACAATAATGCATTGATGTGTGTGATCGTATTCAAGTTCGGTCATAAGGGGCTTATTGCGTTGCTAGATAATGTCGAATTGCGGTTAAAAACTCACCGCCATATTTGTTTAATTTAGTAAAACCAACCCCGGACACTTTTAAAAATTCACTGTCGTTGGTAGGCATAAGCTGCGCCATTTCGGCCAGCGTTTTATCGTTAAATACTACATAAGGGGGTACGTCATCGGCATCGGCTAATTCTTTACGTAATGCACGTAGGCGAGCAAATAACTTTTTATCGTAATTAAACTGCGCTAATTTATCCTGATAAACGTGCTTAGCTTGTAGGCGTGGTTCAGCCAGTTGTAGCGCATACTCACTCTTTAAAATAGCGCGTGCAGCTTCGGTAAGCCGTAGTGATGCGCCTTGGGTTATATCTTGGCTTAGTAGCCCTTGGTGAATAAGTTGGCGTAAAATACTGAGCCAAAACTCACTGCTTTTATCTTTACCTATGCCATAAGTGCTGAGTTCATGATGGTTGTTATCACGAATGCGGCTGGTATTTGCGCCGCGTAATAACTCTACAATGTAACCTAAACCAAATCGTTGCTGTGCCCGATACACACACGAAAGTGCTTGTTGGGCCACCAGTGTGCCATCAAAGCTTTTTGGAGGATTTAAGCAAATATCGCAGTTACCGCACGGCTCTCGTTGGTATTCACTAAAGTAGTTTAATAATATTTGACGTCTGCAGGTCTGCGCTTCGGCAAAACTGGCCATGGCATTAAAGCGTTGCTCTTCTACACGACGGCGTTGTTCATCGTCAATATCTTCAAAAAAGCGTCTAACCCGCCCTATATCGGCAGGGTCAAAATACATAATGGCTTCTGCAGCCAGTCCATCACGCCCAGCGCGACCGGTTTCCTGATAATACGCTTCAATACTTTTGGGAATGTCGTAATGTAATACAAAACGTACGTTAGGCTTGTTAATTCCCATACCAAAGGCAACAGTGGCAACCACAATTTGAATATCGTCGCGGGCAAATCCAGTTTGCACAAATTGGCGCTGTTCGTTACTCATTCCCGCATGATAAGCCGCCGTATTAAGGCCTGCATCGGCAAGTTTTTCAGCAATGTCATCAACCCGCTTGCGGCTGGTGCAATAAATAATGCCACTTTGATTTTTTTGTTCTTTTAAATAGCGTAGTAATTGCACCATAGGTTTAAATTTTTCTTCTATGGTGTAACGAATATTAGGGCGGTCAAAGCTGCCGGTATGAATGTAGGGTTGTTGCAGTTTTAATTGTTCGACAATATCAAAGCGGGTGGCTTTATCAGCGGTGGCAGTGAGTGCCATCATAGGTACATGTGTAAAGCGTTGCTTTAATTCATTTAACCTAAAATAGTGAGGTCTAAAGTCATGTCCCCAATGAGAAACACAGTGTGCTTCATCAATAGCAAACAAACTGACATTTAAATGCGATAAGCGCTCTAAAAATTCTCTTTGTAGTACTTTCTCTGGGGCAACATAAAGTAATTTTATTAGCCCCTGATGCAACTGCTGATAGACTAACTGCTGTTCTTCACGGGCTAAGCTGTTATTTATATAAGCGGCTTTTACGCCTAGAGCTTGTAACTGAGTTACTTGATCTTGCATTAAAGAAATGAGCGGAGAGATAACAATAGTTACCCCCTCTAATACTAGTGCGGGTATTTGGTAACACACCGATTTACCACCACCGGTAGGCAATAATACTAACGAGTCTTGGCCGTTAATCGCAGCATCGATTACTGCACTTTGACCGTCGCGAAATTCGCTGTAACCAAACACTTGTTTGAGTACAGTTTCAGGTTTACGCACCAGCGTATTTGGAGAGGGAGTTAGTGTATTCATCGGCGCTATTTTAGTGGTTTTTTATCAGGATGTCTTTAGCTTTCATTATTTGGTGTAAACATCGGTAATGATAATCGAGGAGGTTACAACAGCTTTAAGTTGTGCTTTACTCATCGTACCACCTTAAAACATAGAGAATAATAATGAATAAAGAAATGTTGATTGAACAAGTTGGGGCGTTGTTTGTTAATAATATGCCTTTTAACCAATTTTTAAAAATAGCGGTGGAGTCACTTAGTACTGAACAAGCTAAAATCTCCTTTCCTTGGCAAGATGTATTAATAGGCAACCCCGCGCAAAAAATTCTCCATGGCGGAGTTATTTCGGCGGTACTTGATAATGTCGGTGGAATGCTTGCTGCTGCCAGTGTAATCGGAAAACTAGACGATGCAGATTTACCCAGTGTACATAAAAGGCTAGCCACACTGGGAACTATAGATTTACGCACCGACTATTTACGCCCAGGCAAAGGCGAGGTTTTTATTGCTAGCGCTAAGCTGATTCGCTCAGGAAATAAAGTATGTGTGTGCCGAATGGAGTTACACAATGAGCAGTCAGTACAAATTGCTTTTGGAACGGGCACGTATTTAGTTGGCTAAAAAGTGAGAGGGGGGTAAACTGACGGCCTTTTAAATCACCAAGTGGTTACTATGTCGATTGATACCGAGCAGCGAAAGGGCGCTATTTTTGCCTGCCTCGCTTTTTTTATGTGGGGCCTCGCACCCATTTATTTTAAGATGATCCAACATGTGTCAGCATTTGAAATTTTAATGCACCGTGTTATTTGGTCAGTGGTGTTTCTTATTGTGGTGGTGAGTGTGCTCAGCTACTGGGATAAAATTAAACGCATTTTAATCCAACCAAAACTTATTTTGATGTTAGTTGTTACCTCGACCTTACTAGGGTTTAACTGGGGATTGTTTATTTGGGCCATCAATAACAATCACATGTTGGATGCCAGCCTAGGTTACTACATTAATCCTCTATTGAATGTGTTGCTTGGTATGGTGTTTTTAAACGAGCGATTACGTAAGTTGCAAGGTGCTGCTGTTGCTTTAGCTTTTACAGGCGTGTTGTTACAGCTAATTAGTTTTGGCTCATTCCCCGTGGTAGCGTTTTCATTAGCAACATCTTTCGCACTATATGGCCTATTACGTAAAAAGCTACAAGTTGATGCTCTGCCTGGGATTTTAATTGAGGCATTAATATTGTTACCCGTGGCGCTTACCTATTGGTGGCTAATGGTACCGACTGAAACGTCAAATTTACCAGGGAATGATTGGCTAACCAATGTATTATTGGTGAGCGCGGGCATAGTAACTACGCTGCCACTGCTGTGTTTTACCGGCGCGGCTAAGCGTTTGCAATATACAACGTTAGGGTTTTTTCAGTATATAGGGCCTAGCCTAATGTTTATTTTAGCGGTGGTATTTTATGGTGAGGTGTTTGATGCTGAGCGCGTAATTACCTTTGCGTGTATTTGGAGTGCATTGGCTATTTTTAGTTGGGACTCATACCATCAATCGCGAAAGCGCAGAAAAGCGGCCATTGTAGCCTCTGGTGTGGTTTAAAAACTAAACCACTTTATTACGACCCGACTCTTTGGCTTTGTAGAGCTTTAAGTCGGCTTGTTTTAATAGTTCGTCAATTTGATAGGTTTCACTGTGGCTGAAGCCTATCGATAACGTAAACTTGATGTTTGCTTGACTGAATTCATGACTGTTAAGCTCAATAAAAAGCCTGAAGCTCTCTAGTCGTTTTAGCGCTTCCTGTTCGGTTAGCTCAGTAAAAAATACCGCGAATTCTTCTCCGCCTAAACGGGCAACCAATTGGTTTTCAAAATATTTATTAAAGCATATCGCAAGCCCTTTAAGCACTTCATCTCCGGCATCATGGCCATAGGTATCATTAATAGCTTTAAAATGGTCAATATCAAGCATAGCTAACATGGCTGGTGTTTTTGCTTTTTTAAACTGCTTTAATGACTTATTAGCCTCTTCAAAAAAGTAACGGCGATTAGGGAGTTTAGTTAAATAGTCAGTATTGGCTTGGCGCTTTATAGTTTCGATATGCTCTAGCATATCGACGTTTTGGCTTAACCTGCAGTAAAATTCTTCACTATTAAAAGGTTTATACAAGTAGTCATTTGCCCCATTTTTTAAAAATAAGGCAGACAAATTAGACGATGTAGCGCCTGAGATACCAATAATAGCTTTTTCGTCATTACTATAAATGCGCCTAATTTCATTACACAGTTCAATACCGCCCATATTAGGCATTTCTTTATCTATGATAATCACAGAGATGTCAGGGGTATTTTCAAGCTCTTTAAGTGCCTCTAGGCCATCGGCTGCTTGTAATATTTGGTATTTATGACGTGTTAATAAATTACAAATATATTGGCGTGTAGACGCTGAGTCATCAACAACCAGTACTTTAACTTGCTTATTGCGAGGTAGGCGATAAAGCTGCTTTTCTAAATATTCGTAAGCTTGTTTATTGCCTTTGATAATGTAATCAATAATAGGGTACTTTTCGACGGTGTCGCGAGTTTGATTATCGATATTGCCAGTCATAACAATGGTAGGGATATCTGCTGCAACCGTGCAGGGAACCGCTTCCCCTTGCGGGGCATCAGGCAATATAAAATCAACGACTGCACAAAAATAAGCATGTTTACTTATTAGCTCTTTAGTCTCAGCCAGCGACTGGGCAATATCAACTTCATAGCCAATTTTTTGCGCGATATGCTTTTGCACTCGCGCAATAGTGGGGGTGTCTTCAACAATAAGTATTCTGTGCGTCACGTGGCAGCCTGTTTAAATTTTGCAAAAATGTTTGCTTATACAAGTTGTAACTGCTAAAACGCCAAAAAGCAACTATTGTAATGACTTATAGATTGTCTGCCTCAGAGTAATAATCTTGACTGATTGGTGTTGGCCCTGAAATTTTTGAGCGACCAAATAATGTATGAAATTTTGTTTTGCAGGTTGTTAACTTTAAGTATTTAACCCATGCTCGCTCTATGGGGTTGCTTGGCTCTACTATGCCACTAACCGCATTGACAAATTGTTGCTGATGTTCGTTTTGTGGCTCAACTGCTTTGTTATACAAGCTTTTTAAAACAACACCGTGCTGTTCTAAAATACTTGCCTCTAACAGGGTAAAGTGTCCGCTGCGACTAAATCCGCGTGGAAAGTTTTGATCATCATAAAACTGACGTTGACTAACAAATGCTTGACGAAGTAGTGAAATATCATTGCTCATAGCTGTACCCTCATACCAATTATTAGCTGGAGTATGGTACATAATCGCTATTTTTTTAAACAAAAAATTTTTATCGTGAGGATAAAAAATTGGACATAGATTTATTAAAAACATTTGTTGAAGTGGTGCGTACTCGCCATTTTGGTAAAGCGGCAGAAAACCTATACATAACGCAGTCTGCAGTGAGTTTTCGAATTCGTCAATTAGAGCAGGGCTTAGGCGTAAATTTATTTATTCGCCAGCGCAATAATATTCAACTCACCGCCCCTGGTGAGCGCTTGTTGCCGCATGCTCAAATGATTATTACTGGAATGCAAAGGGCCAAAGTGGATGTTGCACTTGCAGATAATATGCATAAGCAAATCAGCTTGGCTGGGACTCCTAATATTTGGGATGCGTTTTTACAGTTTGGTATTACAAATATAGTATCGGCTATGCCCGGTGTATCTTTGGTGGCAGAGGTAAAAGCACAACAAGAGAGCACTCGATTACTATTAGAGCGCACCCTTGATCTAGCCATTTTATTTGATCCACCAAAAGTAGACGAACTCGTTGTTGAACGAATTTGTGAACTACCTATTATTCCGGTTAGTGGCTACGACACCGCAACAGGCGATAACTTTTTTGATAATCAATATGTTTATGTTGATTGGGGAACTACGTTTTCTCTTTGGCATGCCCGTCAATTTACCGGTAAAACGCCGCCTTATTTTAGAACCAGTACCGGACGTATAGCGCTTGATTTAATACTGCAATGTGGCGGTAGTGCGTTTATTCCACAGGTATTAGTTAAAGATCATTTAGAAAAAGGCGAACTTTTTCATGTAAAAGGGGTAGAAAATACGTCAAGAGATGTATTTGTTGCCTATCATAGAGATAACGAACAGAAAGAGTTAATAGAAACTCTGGTTAATTTGCTGTCGCAAATGACACCGAGTTTATTGAAACAAAGTAAGTAGTCGTTAAGCGGTATATTTTAGATGTTATTTTGATTTCAGATTTAATGCAGTTTTATTAACTTAAAAAGACAAAAATGTGTCCTTTGTAATATTTTTGTCATTTAGTGGTGACACACTGCTGCTGTTTTAAAAATTAGTCTATTGTGATTATCGAGGAAATAACATGAAATTTGTAAAATCGAGCTTATGCTTAGCCTTACTTAGTGGTTTATCTTTTAATGCGCTTGCAGAAGTAGACATTTACGGTAAAGCGAATGTAACTGTTCAATCATCTGACGATGGTGAAGGGTCGTTTACTGAAATTAAAAGTAATGCATCTCGTTTCGGACTTAAAGGGTCTGAAAAAATTTCAGACGGTTTAGAAGCTGTTTATAAGTTTGAATTTCAGGTTGATGTGTCGGATGCTGACTCAAAAGGCGATAAAGATAATATTTCAGCACGTAATCAATATGTAGGTTTTAAAGGTTCATTTGGTCAGGTAGTAATAGGCCGTAACGATACAGCGCTAAAGCAGGCGCAAGGTAAACTTGATTTATTTAATGACCTTGAAGGTGATATTAAAAACACTTTTAAAGGTGAAAACCGCTTAGGTAACTCAGTATCTTACGCTTCAAACTCATATGAAGGCTTTAAAGTATTAGCTTCATTTATTGCAGAAGACGATAAAGATGCCAAAAATGGTTACTCAGTGGCGTTAACTTATGGTGATGCTGGCCTTAAAAAGAGCGCTGTATATGCTGCTGTTGCTGCTGATAGTGAAGTAAATGGTTACGACGTAGTACGTGCAACAGTTCAAGGTAAAATTGAAGACTTTAGACTTGGTGCAATGTACCAAACACAAGAAAAAGTAGACGGTAGCGCTGAAGCTGACGGTTACTTAGTGAATGCAGCTTACCTAATGGGTAGCAACACTTTTAAAGTGCAATATCAAACAATGGATTTTGATGACAGCGATGATAAAAGTGCAGTATCGGTAGGTGTTGACCACAAGCTAAACAAAAATCTTAAGGTGTTTGGCTTTTACTCAAGTTTTGATATGGACAACAACGTTGACCAAGATTACCTAGGTTTAGGTATGGAATATAAGTTTTAACTAAACCTCAGTTAAAACACTCCCTTTTAACCGCACTCAGCTGAGTGCGGTTTTTTTTGCTTTAAATTATTTACTTATCTGCGCATAATAGCCAAGCATTTGGAATGAGGTGAAACTCCTCAACTATACCCGTAACTGTAATCAGTTTTACTGTAAGTCAGATACAAGTGCCTTAAAACTTCATATAACGAGCGGGTTAACTCATTTTCTTTTTGGTACTTGTGGTACTGAGTGTGGGTTTTCCCTGCCTAGGATAATTTTTTGCACACTCAAACCGCTAAAAAAACTGCACTTCTAACCGTTAATAATGTCTCTTGGCGAGTGGGTAACACCTTAATCCTTGAGCATATTAATTTGAGTATTGAGCGTGGCAAGTTTGTTGGCTTAATTGGTCCTAATGGTGCGGGAAAATCGAGTTTACTGCGTTGCTTGTATCGATTTAATCAGCCGTCAGCGGGAGAGGTTAAATTTAGTAACACTGATATTTGGCAACTAAAAAGCGAAGACTACGCCAAGCAAGTTGCCGTTGTGCTACAAGAAACACCGTCGCAATTTAACCTCTCGTTATTCGATGTTGTGGCTCTAGGGCTTACGCCACATAAAACGCTATTCAGTTCGACCACCCAAGCAGATAAACAAAAAATAGCTCAGGCTATTAGCCATGTGGGGCTTGAATCTCATAGTACTCAATTATTTGATTCGCTATCTGGCGGTGAAAAGCAACGAGCCTTTATTGCCCGCGCTATTGTGCAGCAACCGCAACTTCTTATTATGGATGAACCAACTAGTCACCTTGATGTGAAATATCAAATTCAACTGATGGAGCTGGCTAAATCTTTAGGTATTACGGTATTTGCGTCATTTCATGACTTAAATTTAGCTGCTGCTATGTGTGATGAGTTAGTGGTTATTAAAAATGGAAAAGTTGTTGATGCAGGTAAGCCAAATAAAGTGGTCACTGAGCAGATGCTGGATGAGGTGTTTGGCGTTTGTGCACAAGTGAGCACTCACCCTCAATTAGCAGCTTCGGGTGAGGCTATTCCTCATATTACTTATTATTATGGATACCAATAATATGACGGTTTTTTCTAACCATACCGTTGCATTAATCGCTGCGCTACTATGCGCACTATTAAGTTTATTTATTGCACTGAGTTTTGGTGCGGCACCTACGTCGCTCGCTGATGTTTACCAAAGCTTAACCTTTTCAAACGAGGCTTCATTTACCAGCCGTATTATTATTGAATTAAGAATGCCACGTACTTTACTGGCTTTTTTAGCTGGGAGTGGCTTAGCGATTGCAGGTTTAATACTACAAACAGTCACCCGTAACCCCTTAGCAGATCCTTATTTATTTGGTATTTCGTCCGGCGCTTCATTAGGTGTGGTTATACTAATGTCTTTTGTGGGAGCTGGGGCGGGTATTGCGCTATCTGGGGCGGCATTAACCGGTAGTTTAGTTGCGATGGGATTATTAATTTTAATTGCTGGCAGCCAGCGTAATGCCCAAGTTGAATCGATGTTATTGGCGGGGGTAGCCCTATCATTTTTATTTAGTGCTTTTACTAGTTTGCTACTTTATTGGAGCGATCCACAAGCGGTCGCGGCTATTTTATTTTGGACTTTAGGTAGTTTTGCTAAAGCACAGTGGCAGTCGCTGCTGTTACCTGTCTTAGTCATTATAGTTTGTACAATAATCATGTTGGGTTTTAGGCGCCAGCTTAATGCCATGTTGTTAGGCGATGAAAGTGCGACAACGCTTGGCGTAAGAGTACATCGTTTTAGAATTTTAATGCTTATTTTAAGCTCGTTGATCACGGCCGTGTTAGTTGCCAACTGTGGTGGTATTGGTTTTGTTGGCTTGATGGTGCCACACATAGTGCGCTTTTTTATCTCTCAAGGTAGCCGCGTTGGATTATTAATGACCGGATTAGTCGGGGGAATATTTATGGTGTGGGTCGATGTGCTCGCTCGCTCACTATTAAGTAATCAAGAGTTGCCAATCGGGGTGATCACGGCGGCTATCGGCAGTCTATTCTTTTTAAGTATATTGTATTTTCGTAAGCGCCAGCTGGTGGTTCAATAATGAAAACACTAATGGTACAAGGCACTACCTCAGATGCAGGTAAAAGTACCCTGGTTGCAGCACTTTGCAGAGTGTTTGCTAATCAAGGTGTTAATGTTGCGCCGTTTAAACCGCAAAATATGGCGCTTAATAGTGCCGTAACTCATGATGGCGGTGAAATTGGTAGAGCACAAGCATTACAAGCCGTTGCGGCAAAAGTTGCACCTGAAATAGACTTTAACCCGATATTACTCAAACCCAATAGTGATACCGGCGCGCAAGTTATTATTCATGGTAGGGCTATTAGTAATATGGAAGCCGACTCTTACCATGACTATAAAAAAGTGGCTATGGAAGCGGTATTAACCTCGCATAACCGTTTAGCTAAACGCTTTGACTTATTGTTGGTTGAAGGGGCTGGTAGCCCAGCTGAAATTAACTTACGCGCAAACGATATCGCCAATATGGGCTACGCCGAAAAGGTCGATTGCCCGGTTATTATTATTGCTGATATTGATAAAGGGGGTGTGTTTGCTCACCTAGTAGGGACTTTGGCGCTATTAAGCGAATCAGAGCAAGCACGGGTAAAAGGCTTTGTGATTAACCGTTTTCGTGGTGACATTAGCCTATTACAAGGCGGGTTAGATTGGCTTGAAGAGTACACAGGTAAACCTGTGTTAGGGGTGTTACCCTACCTACACGATTTAGCACTTGATGCCGAAGATGCCGTTGCCATAGATAATAATGTGACCGAGGCCAGCATTAATATTGCGGTGCTGCTAGTGCCTCATATTAGTAATCATACCGATTTTGATGCACTGCGATTACACCCAAATATAAATATAACCTATGTGCGCCACACTCAAGCGATTCCATCTGTTGATTTAATTATTGTGCCTGGCAGTAAAAATGTACTTAGCGATTTGGTATTTTTAAAAAATGAAGGCTGGGATCAGCAAATAAAACGCCATTTACGCTATGGTGGCAAAGTATTGGGTATTTGCGGCGGTATGCAAATGCTAGGTAATACGATTTGTGACCCTAATGCGGTGGAATCATCATTAGGGCAAATAGCTGGGTTAGCGCTTAGTGATTTTGATACCATTTTAGGTGAGCAAAAAGTGCTAAGCCAAGTAAATGCAATACTCAATTTAAACCAGCAGCAGGTTGCTTGTCAGGGTTACGAAATACATGCTGGGATCAGTAAAGGTCAAGCGCTCAACAAACCACTTATTCGCTTTAATAAACACCCAAATGGCTTTGAAACTGATGGTTTTATTAGTGATGATAATGCTATTGCTGGTACTTATTTACATGGCTTATTTGACAACGCAGCCGCTACAGAGCTGCTATTAAAGTGGCTAAAACCAGACAGTGAAATTAGTGGTATCAGCATCAATGAGCATCGCGAGCGCCAGCTAGAACGCCTCGCTGAAATGTGCCAAACACATTTAAACATTGAACAAATTATTAAAATTTACCAAGGACATAACAATGACTGAATCAACAAACGACAAGCACCAACAGCGCCAGCAAAAAGTAAAAGAACAAGTTGATGCTCGAGTAGCAGCGGCACAGCAAGAAAAGGGCATTTTTCAGGTTATTACTGGTAATGGCAAAGGTAAATCAACCTCTGGTTTTGGTGTAGTTGCACGCTGTGTTGGCCATGGTAAAAAGGCCGCGGTATGTCAGTTCATTAAAGGTACATGGGAATGTGGTGAGCGTAATTTACTACAAGGAGCTGGAGTTGAATTTGCTGTTATGAACACAGGTTTTACTTGGGATACGCAAAATAAAGAGGCCGATACTGCGGCAGCACAAGCAACATGGCAAGAGTCAAAGCGGATGCTAAGCGACAGCAGTATCGATGTGGTATTACTCGATGAGCTCACCTATATGGTGACCTATGGCTATATCGACCTTGAGGAAGTGGTTGCTGCAATTAACAACCGACCTGCAATGCAATCGGTAATTATTACTGGCCGTGCTGCGCACCGTACCTTAATTGAGCTGGCCGATACCGTAAGTGAAGTGCGTAATGTAAAGCATGCGTTTGAGTCGGGCGTAAAAGCACTAAAAGGCTTTGATTACTAATGTTAAAACGCATTATTCTTGGGCTGTTATTGTTTGCTGTTTATGTACCTCAAGCCTTAGCCGACAAGCCGCTTCGTATTGTGGCTTTGGCACCACACATAGTCGAAAATTTATATGCCATTGGGGCGGGTGATCTAATAGTGGGCACGCTGGATTACGCAGATTACCCACAAGAGGCGACTAAAATTGAGCGTATCGGCGGCTATAATGGCATTTCTATCGAAAAGTTACTCATGCTCAAGCCTGACATGGTCATTGCGTGGAAAAGCGGTAATCAGGCAGAAGATTTAGCACAAATTAAGCGACTAGGGATTGAATTGCATTTAAGTAATCCACGCTCTATTGAAGGCGTAGCTAAGGAAATACTAAAATTAGGTCAATTAACCGGTCATATTGAGCAAAGTAAAAAAGTAGCTGAGGCATTTACAGTTAAGCTCAACGCAATTAAAGCCGCGCAGCATAATAAAACCATGCTTACTGGGTTTTATCAGCTGTGGCCAGAGCCTATGATGACGGTATCAAAAAATACCTGGATAAATCAGTTAATCGAAACCTGCCGAGTAACCAATGTATTTGCCGACAGCGACACAGATTACCCACAAATCAGCATTGAAAACGTGATAGTGACTAAGCCACAAGTTATTATTATTCCTGATGAAAAATCAAAACGGGTAATACCTACAGTTAATTGGCAGCAATGGCCTGAAATTCCGGCGGTTAAATATGAGCAATTTATTAGTGTTAACGCGGATTTATTACATCGTTTTTCCCCTAGAATGCTTGATGGGTTAGCACAAATGTGTGACAAAATTGAGGTATCTAGAGAACTTATTAAGAGTCAATTATGAGCAACTGGTCATCTTTTTTAAATCACGAACTTAGTCAAGTATATATGCAGCAAACCCTTGAATATGTTGCGAATAAACGATCAAACGGTATTTCTGTGTATCCACCAGAACCACAGGTGTTTAGCGCATTTGATGCAACTCCACTTAGCGACATTAAAGTGGTTATATTAGGTCAAGACCCTTACCATGGAGAAGGGCAAGCGCATGGCTTGTGTTTTTCTGTATTGCCTGAAGTTAAAAAGCTCCCGCCTTCACTTAAAAATATTTATAAAGAGTTAGTGACTGACATTAATGGTTTTATTACACCGGAGCATGGCTATTTACAAAGCTGGGCAGATCAAGGTGTGTTTTTGCTTAATACCGTACTAACAGTAGAGCAAGGGCAAGCCCATTCCCATAAACATTTAGGTTGGGAGCAATTTACCGATAACGTAATTACTCATATAAATGAGCATTGCCAAGGAGTGGTGTTTATTTTGTGGGGCGCACATGCACAAAAAAAAGGTAAAAGCATTGATCGCCAGCGCCATCATGTATTGTCTGGGCCGCACCCTTCACCGCTTTCAGCGCATCGCGGCTTTTTTGGCTGTCAGCACTTTTCAAAAACCAATGAACTGTTAATAGCGCAAGGAGCACAGCCCATTAATTGGCAAGTATAGGGTAATTGGTATTAAAAAAGGCTTTCATAAATGAAAGCCTTTTTAGATGTTGTTGTTGATTAAAACTCTAATTCATCAATAGCAATACTATCAGCAAAATAGTCGAGCTCCTGTAGTTCTTTGCGCAAACGTTGCTTATCTTTTATTGCTTCTATTTCGCGCCATTTTCTTTTTTTATTTTTTTGAGAGGTTTTTTTCGATGTATCAGAACCTTCTAATATCTCTATTATTTCGTTTAGGCTATCCATTGATTATCTCCTATTGACCACTTTTTGAACCTCGGCAGTATCTATACCACAGCTATTAATAAAATAGAATATAAATGTGACGAAACTGTTACTGATGGGTGGTATTTTGATGAAGATCAATACAAAAAGAACGAAAATGGGGACAAGTCGAGTATTTAAAGTAAATCGCAGACATAAAAAAACGCCGCTAAAAGCGACGTTTCTTAACTCATTAAACAGCTGTTAGTTACATCGCTTTAAAGCGTGCCTCTAGTTGCTCTTGCGCATCTGCAAATGAGCGAATACCTTCAGCTAGTTTCTCAGTGGCCATAGCATCTTGGTTATGTAACCAACGGAACTGTGCTTCGCTAAGTGGCTCTGGTTTTGGCTCTTTAGCAATGTCGCTCTCTAGCAAGTACTCTTGTGCGTCTTCTAAATTACCTAGCTCTTCTAAAAGATTAGGACTAATTGTTAGCTTATCGCAGCCTGTAAGGGCAATAATTTCACCGGTGTTACGAAAGCTTGCGCCCATAACAACCGTTTTGTAATCGTGACGTTTGTAAAACTCAAAAATACTACGCACCGATTGTACGCCAGGATCTTGTAGCGGGTCGGTTGGTTTTTCCATACCGTTTGCTACGTGCCAATCTAAAATTCTGCCAACAAATGGCGAAATTAAAAATACGTTTGCATCAGCACAGGCACGAGCTTGAGCATCACTAAATAAAAGCGTTAAGTTACATTTAGTGCCTTCTTTTTCTAACTGTTCTGCGGCTTTAATGCCTTCCCAAGTAGAGGCAACTTTAATTAAAATCTTGTCTTTGCTTACACCTTCTTTCTCGTAAAGACTTAGTAAAGTATGTGCTTTATTAATTGTTGCTTGGGTATCAAATGATAAACGTGCATCAACTTCAGTAGAAATATAACCCGGAACAATTTCGCTAATTTCTTTACCGAGTAATACTGCAAAATAGTCACAAGCCAGCTCTAGTTGTTTTGCAGGCTGTTGCTCGGTTTCTTTAGCGTATTGCCATGCTTTATCTAGATAAGGTTTGTAAGCTTCAATCTCGCTCGCTTTTAAAAGCAGCGATGGATTGGTAGTCGCATCTTCAGGTTGATGTTTTTTTATGGCTTCTATATCGCCCGTGTCGGCCACGATAGAAGAGTGTTGTTTAAGCCTTTGTAGAGCGCTAGTCATTTGCTTTTCCTCATTCCAAGCAAGTTAAAAGAAAATCTAAACTACCTTAATATAGCTATACTGCAACAGTGTGACAATGCTTGATAGGTCTTATGTCCTTATCAATGAAAAAACGGTAACGGTTGAGTTTTAGGTAGGATAATTTTAAACAAAACGTGCTTTTCGTCTCATTTAATGTTGAAATTGACATTAAATAATTTACAAGTCAATAGCTAACTATGATCACTGTTATTTCACCAGCAAAGAATCTTGATTACGACACGCCACCCGCAACAGATAAGTTCACTCAACCTGAATTACTTGAGCACAGCGAAGCGCTCATGAAAGTATGCCGTGAACTAACTCCTGCGCAGATTGGTAGTTTAATGAAAATTAGCGATAAACTCGCGGGCCTTAATGCAGCACGTTTTAGTGAGTGGGCGCAACCGTTTACTACGAGTAATGCTAAACAAGCGGTGCTTGCCTTTAATGGCGATGTATATGGCGGTTTAGATGCCGACACCCTAACGGCTAAGCAACTTGATTATGCTCAAGAGCATTTACGTATACTCTCGGGTTTATACGGATTATTAAAACCGCTTGATCTAATGCAAGCCTACCGCCTAGAAATGGGTACAAAGCTTGAAAACAGCCGTGGTAAAAACCTATATGAGTTTTGGGGCAGTATTATTGCTAATAAACTTAACGACGTTTTAGCGGCACAAGATGCACAATACTTAGTTAATTTAGCGTCTAACGAATACTTTAAAGCGGTAGATAAAAAAACGCTTAACGCACAAATTATTACGCCACATTTTAAAGACTGTAAAAACGGCCAATATAAAGTGATTAGCTTTTACGCTAAAAAAGCGCGCGGCATGATGGCGCGTTACCTTATCGAAAACCAAGTCACGCAATTAAGTCAGCTTAAAGAGTTTACCGTGGCCGGTTATTACTTTAGCTCAGAGGCAACCACTAAAGAACTTGAACCGGTATTTTTGCGCGAAGAGCAAAGCTAAATTTAGCGCTATTTGCAGCTAAACACATACCCAAAAGCTATGCATTGCATGGCTTTTTTTTATACTGGCGCTATTTTTGCAAACCTTAGGTTATTAATAGAAACTAAGGTATAGAATAAATGCTCTCAATTCCCTCAATTACAGAAGCCGAAAAACTTATAGAAGAGAAGCTCGGCGGTTGGTTTGATGTTGTTATAAGTCATATCCCTAACTTTATAGTCGCGGTGATTATTGCGATTATATTTTCATTTATAGCCCGCCTTGCAGGCAAAGGAATGAAAAAAGTATTACGTCGCTCGCTAGATTCTACTCAAATTGCCGACTTAATGGCCTCCATTTTTAAAGTTATTGTTCTGAGTGTTGGGGTCTTTATTGCCCTTGATTTTATGGGCTTAAAAAGTACCGTTACGTCACTACTTGCGGGTGCAGGTATTGTTGGTCTCGCCATTGGTTTTGCTTTTCAAGATATGACCGAAAACCTAATTGCGGGTATTGCTATGGGTATTCGTAAACCGTTCAAAGCGGGTGATGTTATCGAGACCGATAACGTATTTGGTTCAGTGCATTCAATAAACTTGCGCAACACACTAATAGAGAGCTTTTACGGGCAGTTGATACTGGTTCCTAATAAAATACTATTTAGAAATGTACTGCGTAATTACAGCACTTTAGGGGTCAGAAGAATAGAGGTACCTGTAGGTATTTCTTACGCTGATGATATAGAAAAAGCCAGTGAAGTTATTGTCGAAAAAATTAATCAATTCGACTTTGTGATCCGCAAAAATGAGACCGCTGTATACGCAGAAGGCTTTGGTGATAGCAGTATAAACTTACTGGTATGGTTTTGGATTAAATACCCTGGCGAGCCCGACTTTATGACGGTGCGTCACAAAGGCGTTGTGGCAGTAAAGCAAGCACTCGATGCTGCTGATATAAGTATCCCGTTTCCTATTCGTACGCTGGATTTTGGTATTAAGGGCGGTGAAAAACTCGATGCCATGATAAGCGATAAAATAAGTCAGCAGTCAGCAAATAAAGAGGGTGACAATAATACTGATGCAAGACAAGGTGAGTAAATAATTTAAAACCCGATGGTAAAAGCATTGGGAAATAGTTACTGACTATCAGCGCGTTTTTACAAAGTAAAACGCGCTTTTTTATAATAATTAATTGATGATCTGAAGTAATTAAAGCCTTGCGTTAACTAAGTTAAAAGCGTCTTAATTAGAAAACTATATCGATAAGGTTTCTCATCTCAAAATAGATTACTTAGTTAATCGAATTTGTGCTCAAGCTTGATGCAAGCCCTATATAGTAAGTGTCTGTGAGTAATAAAGGATTCAATGGTATAAGTAGCTGCAATGAGCGTCGCGATTGGTGCGTAAACTAAAAGGCTTTTAATCAAGCTATTTAAACTGGATTGGGATTATGTCTGTATTGAATTTATATTGTGCAGGCCATAAAAAGCGCCGCTTGTGTTGGAGAAGCAAGCAGCGCTGAAGAATAAGTTAAGAAGGAGGTGTATTAAATAACACTAATTTTGTTGCGAATTACTTTAACTCCATCCATATTTTCTAAAAATTTTTGTGCAAGAGCACGTTCAAAACCGTTATTAGCTTTGCCATTAAGTTCAATGTCGCCATTTTCGACCTGTACGTTCAAATTTTCTAATTCTAAATTTGGATTAGTACGTAACTCATGAGTAATAGATTGTTGTAAATTAGGTTGTGTGGCCACACTACTTACTACTGCTAAATGCGTTGCTGCACTAACTTTAAAAGCAGAGACTAATAAAAATAAACAACAAAACGAAATAAAACCGATAGTAAATTTAATGCGACTCATAACTATATCCTTAGTGTTTTTGAAAAAGCAGCGCCGATACTCGGCGTTTTAATACTCATACACTAGCTTGGGTTACAAGTTTCATTCCAAAATTAACCATTTGAAATAATTGGATATTTTATTAAGTAGTTATTCAGCTAAGTAGTTTTTACATATTACTCTGAATTGCTTACTCACTGTTTTTAAGCCACAAAAAAGCCGACAAACATCGGCTCAATCAAATGTATTAAAGCTAAAGCTATTTTTTCTTTTTAGCTTTGGCTTTTTTCTTCGCTTTCATTTTTACTGGATCTTTACGCTTTTTAACTGGTGGCTTAGCTTCTTTATGTTTTGGCTCTAATCCTTTAAATACACGGCGTTTTAGCTTCTGTTCTATGTAACGTTCTACTTTGTAAAGGATGCCAATATCGTGCGCTTCAATTAGTGAAATCGCTATGCCTTTTTTACCCGCGCGGCCTGTACGGCCAATACGGTGTACGTAAACATCTGCAGTGCGAGGCATATCAAAGTTAATTACGTGGCTTATATCAGCTACATCAATACCACGCGCGGCGACATCGGTCGCGACTAAAATGCGGGTTTTGCCACTGTGGAAATTTTCCATCGCTTTCATGCGTTTATCTTGTGGCATTTCACCACGTAGCCACGCAGCTTTAACGCCGTTATTGGTTAGTTCACCAATAAGGGTTTCAAGGCGCTCACGAGTTTTTACAAACACAATCGCTTTACTAACATCAGGGCCGTTTAAGGTGTTAACTAATAGCTCAAGCTTGTGATGGTAATCGTCAGCCAAATGAACCCATTGATGTATTTTAGCTTTTTCTTTGCGTGATGATTCGGCTTCAAGCAGAGCCGGGTCGTTTAAAATACGCTCTGCAAATAATTCTACGCTGTCACCTTCAAGAGTAGCTGAGAATAAAAAGCACTGACGACGATTTTTAGCTTCATCACAAATACGCAGCATTTCTTTACGAAAGCCCATGTCGAGCATGCGGTCAGCTTCATCAAGAATGAGCATTTCTACGTTTTCTGCGTGGAAGTTTTCAGTTTCCAAATACTCCATTAAACGCCCAGGTGTGGCGATTAAAATGTCGTTATTATTTTCAAATATTTCTTTGTGTGTACCGTAATTAATACCGCCGGTAACCACCCCAATTTTTAAGTGGGTTTGTTTTGCAAGTAACTCACATTGTTCATGAATTTGATAAGCAAGCTCGCGAGTTGGGGTCATAATTAATACCCGTGCAAAGCCCGGATCACGACGCGGGAAATCCATTAAATATTGAATTGCTGGAATTAAAAATGCCGCCGTTTTACCCGTACCTGTTGGTGCAGACGCTAAAATATCACGCCCTTGCAACGCCTCAGGAATGGCTTGTTGTTGAATGCTAGTAGGGGTTTCAAAACCCATTTTATTGATAGCATTGAGTAGCTTATTATCAAGATCAAATTCAGAAAATTGCATAGAGTGTCAAAAATAGGGGACAATTGCCGTTAATTATACGCACTTAAACCTACTTGGTGAATGAAAAGGTGAAAAAATGTCAGGTTTTGCATTTAAACAATTTAAGGTTGAGCACGACCAGTGCGCCATGAAGGTATCTACCGATGGTATTTTACTTGGAGCATGGGCTGATTTAAGCGGTGCAAGTTCGTTATTAGATATTGGCACAGGTACGGGGTTACTGACGTTAATGTGTAAACAGCGAGTGCCAGATTTAAAGGTGAGTGCGGTTGAGGTTGATAAGGCCGCCTACCAGCAAGCTGTACAAAATTGCCAGCAAAGCCCTTGGCCAGACATTAGTATTTATCACCAGTGTGTACAGCAGTTTGCGGCTGAGACTAAATTTGATTGCGTTATATCTAATCCACCTTATTTTAATCACAGTTTAAAAAGTGATAATGCAGCACGCAATGCCGCTCGCCATACCGATGGTTTAAGCTTTGCAG
Source organism: Pseudoalteromonas sp. S1612 (assembly GCF_005887175.1). Classification (GTDB taxonomy): domain Bacteria; phylum Pseudomonadota; class Gammaproteobacteria; order Enterobacterales; family Alteromonadaceae; genus Pseudoalteromonas; species Pseudoalteromonas undina. Next base: position 45,385 of record NZ_PNDH01000048.1, read on the forward strand.
AACTCATTGCTGCGTTTAAACGCTTAACGCATAAGCAAGCACGTTTTAATTTAATTTTACCCAGCAAAGAGGCACAGTTATTTATAACCTTGGCGCAGCAGCAAGGGCTGTATTTAAATCGCTTCTGCCAAGTACAAGCAACGGCGCATAAACCTTTTACTCGCAGTTTAATGACCTTTAGCTATGAGCAAAGCGAAGTAAGCACAACTCAGTTGTGTATTAGAGCTAATGATAATAGCTATACCCCACAGTATCAGGCGTTATGCCGTGAATTTTATTTAAAAATGTAGCACGCTCTGGTTGTTTAAACAGTTTTGCATCTGGGTGTTTATTGTTAGTATGGATTAATTAATCACTAATGTAGTAATGCAATGAATTTATTGAATAAAAAAAGAGCTAACAGGCTGTTGATGGGGTTTTTGGTAGGCAGTATTTTTGCCTCATTTAAGTTATTGGCTAACCCCACACCTGTAGGGCTTTGGAAAACCATTAATGAAGACACCAAAGAAGCAAAGTCTTATGTACGCATTACTGAGCATGATGGCGTACTGACTGGCAAAATTGAAACAATACTCAATAAAGCCAAGCAAGATGCGCTTTGCAGCGAGTGTGGTGGTGATAAAAAGAATCAGCCGATGCTAGGCATGACCATTATTGAAAACGTAACTTATGCAGGTGACGGTAGTTGGGAAGACGGTGAAATACTCGACCCAAATAACGGTAAAACCTACAGCGTGCGTTTAACTCCGCAGCAAAATGGCGAAAAACTTGAAGTGCGTGGTTATGTGGGCTTTTTTTACCGTAACCAATACTGGTTAAAAGTAGAGTAGTTAAATATTAAAAAGCGCTGCATGGCAGCGCTCTTTGCAAGAGCGCAAAGTTACAGGGTTTCAGCGTACTCTGTCATCACTTGTTCTACCCAAGTGGCAATACGCTCGTCGCTTAGCTCGTACTGACTATCTTCATCAAGGGCTAAACCAACAAATTGTTTACCGTCTTCGGTAAGGGCTTTAGAGGCTTCAAATTCGTAATTACTGTCGTTAGGCCAAAAGCCAAGTTGAGTAATGGCTTGGGCATTTATTTCATCATGAAGCATGCCTAATGCGTCTTGAAACCATTGGCCATATCCTTGCTGGTCGCCCATACCAAATAAGGCTATGGTTTTACCATTTAGGTCAACGTCTTTTATGTCGTCCCACTTTGATTCCCAATCTTCTTGAATTTCGCCAAAGTCCCACGTAGAAATACCAAAAATGATAAAGTCATATTGCTCAGCGTTTTTAAGCGGCTCGTCTTTAATATTATGTAAGCTGACAATGTCGGCGCCTATAATGTCGCGTATTTTTTCTGCCGCCATTTCGGTATAGCAGGTAGTAGAACCAAAAAATAAACCAATCTGCATCGTATTTATCACTGTGTAATTGCCTGTTATGATAGGCTCAAGTTTACCGTAAGGTATTTTTAATTGATACCTTCTCCCGTGGTATTACCAACATGAGATCACAACGTGACAACGCTATCTGACGATTTACCTGAACAAAATAATGAGCTAAGCAGCAATAGCGACTTTTTAGAAACCTTTCTTGATAGCCTCTATTTAGAGCAAGGCGTAAGTGAAAACACGCTGAGCGCTTATCGCAGTGACTTAGATAAGTTTTGCCAATTTTTAAAAGGCGAAAACTTAATGACGGTAACCAGCCTCGACGTTGAAAGTTACTTGGCACATCGTGTTGATTTAGGGCTAAAGCCACGCAGTACTGCACGCAGTATTAGTGCATTAAAACGTTTTTATCAGTACTTTGTACGCGAAAAAATAATTAGCGATTCACCTATGGTCAATATTGCTCAGCCTAAAGCGGGGCAGTCGTTACCAAAAACGCTTTCTGAGGCTGAAGTAGAGGCGCTATTAAGTGCCCCCAATATTGAAGAGCCAATGGGGCTGCGCGACAAAGCCATGCTCGAGCTCTTGTATGCAACGGGTTTGCGGGTAACTGAGCTGGTAGGGCTGAGAATGGAGCAAATAAATTTGCGCCAAGCTGTGGTGTTTGTAAAAGGTAAAGGAAATAAAGAGCGATTAGTGCCTTTAGGTGAAGAGGCTATGTATTGGCTGGAGCAATTTTTAAAGCTTGGGCGAGCACAAATGATAAAACACGCCACCGATTTTGTATTTCCCTCTAAACGTGGGGTGGGCATGACACGACAAACTTTTTGGCATCGGATTAAACACTATGCTATTTTGGCATCCGTTGAGTCGCCGTTATCGCCCCACACCTTGCGACATGCATTTGCAACGCATTTATTAAATCATGGGGCTGACTTGCGTGTGGTGCAGATGATGCTTGGCCACAGCGACCTATCAACTACCCAAATTTATACGCATGTAGCGAATGAGCGATTAAAATCGGTGCATGCTGAGCATCATCCTCGTGCTTAAGCGAATTTTTTTGTCACTAAGCCGGTCATATAGACACGATAAGATAAGTATTTTTAGGATAGAGAACCCGTTATGAAAAAATTAATGTTAGCAGGTGCCATGTTGTGCACTAGTTTGAGCGCTTTTGCTAATGGTGTTGCAGTAACACCCGATGCCAATGATCCTATCGTGACAAAATTTGCCGCGCTAGGAGTAACTGTTAAACAAATTAACCCAAGTCCGGTTGCGGGCTTAAAAGAATTGATCACCAATAAAGGGGTGCTGTATGCAAGCCCTGACGGTCAGTTTTTAATGCAAGGTACGCTAATCGATTTAAACAACCGTAGTAATTTAACTGAGCAAGCACTTAATGGTGTGCGTCAATCAGGGTTAAAAGAATACGAAGATTCAATGATTGTGTATAAAGCGCCAGAAGAAAAACACAGCATTACCGTGTTTACTGATATTAGCTGTGGTTACTGTCGTAAATTACACCGTGAGCTTGATGACTTACTTGAGTCGGGTATTACGGTTAAATACCTAGCATTTCCACGTGGCGGCCTGCAAGGATCAGGTTATGCCGATTTAATGAATGTGTGGTGTGCTAAAGATCAGCAAGAAGCACTTACTGAAGCTAAATCTGGTGCAGATACACAAATTGTAAAAGACTGTAGCGCACCCGTTGCAGAGCATTACCAATTAGGGCAAAGCTTTGGCATTAGTGGTACACCGGCTATTATTTTAGAAGATGGCACGATGATCCCAGGCTACCAACCAGCTGCCGCATTAAGCGCTGCGCTTGAGGCGAATAAAGCAGGTTAATTAAAAACCTGAGTACCTGTTTAAAAAGGCCTTTATGGCCTTTTTTTGTCTTTTTGTTATGAATATCATAAGTTAAAAACCAGCATGAAAAAAATGATCATTGCGCGAGAACCCGTTGACGACTCTCATCTACCTAGTCATCTACATCCTGTTATTAAGCAAATTTATGCCACGCGTAACGTCTGCCATGCTGATGAATTAAATAATAGTGCGGCCACTTTGCTCGACTTTAAGCTATTTAAAGATATAGACAAAGCCAGCCAACTATTAATTGATGCACTGCATGCACAAAGTAAAATACTAATTGTTGGCGATTTTGACGCCGATGGCGCAACCAGCACCGCCACCTTAATGCAAGGGTTGGCCATGTTTGGCTTTACCCATTTAGATTATTTAGTGCCAGACCGCTTTAGTTTAGGTTATGGCTTAAGCCCAGCATTGGCTGAGCAAATAGTCACTATGCAGCCCGATTTAGTGATCACCGTAGATAACGGTATATCGTGTATTGCAGGGATTGATATTGTTAAAGCCGCAGGCATTAAAGTGCTGGTTACAGATCATCATTTACAAGGCGAGCAACTGCCTAATGCCGATGCTATTGTTAATCCTAATCGTCATGACTGTGATTTTCCCTCTAAGTCGATAGCTGGTGTTGGTGTGGCGTTTTATTTGCTTATCGCATTGAGAAGTGCGCTGCGTGAACAAGGCTACTTTAACCAACATCCTATGCCAAATATTGCTGACTTACTCGATATTGTAGCCCTTGGTACGGTGGCCGATGTGGTGGCTCTGGATGCGAATAACCGTACGTTAGTGCATCAAGGCTTGGCACGTATTCGAAGTGGTAAAACCCGCCCAGGTATCACCGCACTGATTGAAGTGGCTAATCGCAATGCAGCTCGTTTGAGTGCCAGCGATTTTGGCTTTTCATTGGCGCCACGTTTAAATGCAGCAGGGCGTTTAGATGATATGAGCCTAGGTATAGCTTGCTTACTTAGCAACGACATAAATCAAGCAAGGCGCATAGCCGGTGAGCTTGACAGCTTAAACTTTGCCAGACGTGAAATTGAGCAAGGCATGCAAGTAGAAGCGCAAGCCGTGCTCGATAGATTGGCATTTAAAGAAGATAGTGTGCCTGATGCTATTTGTTTATATCAAGACGATTGGCACCAAGGCGTTATTGGTATTTTAGCGGGGCGCTTAAAAGAAAAATACCATCGCCCAACTGTGATATTTGCGGGTGGCGAAAATGGTGAAATTAAAGGCTCATGTCGCTCTATTGAAGGTTTACATATGCGCGACCTGCTTGAAGGTTTAAACACTGCGCAGCCTGGTTTAATTAATAAATTTGGCGGCCACGCAATGGCGGCAGGTTTAAGTATTAACGAGCAGCAATTTGCTGAGTTCAAACGCGCATTTGATAGTGCAGTTAGCGAGCAACTCAGTGAAGAAAGTAAACGCTGTATTGTATTTACCGATGGTGAGCTACCTAATGATTGCTTTAGCATGGATTTTGCCCAGCTTTTAAAACAATCGGGCCCGTGGGGGCAGCAGTTTCCTGAGCCGATATTTGAACACACCTTTGAAGTAATCCAGCAGCGTATTGTGGGTGAAAAACACTTAAAGCTGGTATTAAAGCATCAGTCTGCACGCTTAGTGGATGCCATTGCCTTTGGGATAGATGTAAAAGCGTGGCCAGATACCGAGGCGCAGTTTGTCAAAGTAGCGTATCAGCTCGATATAAATGAATTTAGAGGTAAATTTAGCTTACAACTGATAGTTAGAGAGCTTGAAAAAGTGGGCTAAAAAATATCTTCAAACCATGCATAAAAGGCTAATAAAACGCGCGGTTTTTTGTTAAAATCGGGCGTTTTTATTATTTAATGATTTTTAATTGCGCTCGGTCTCTTTTTTAAGTGCGCAATAACCTAGCCATTTTGGAGTAATGTACATGTTTGAAGTGAATCCTGTGATTAATCAAATCAAGGAAATTCGCGAACGTACTGAACTGCTTCGGGGGTACCTTTGACTACGCTCTTAAACAAGAACGTTTAGAAGAAGTTAACGCCGAACTTGAAGATTCAGCCGTATGGAATGAGCCTGAGCGCGCACAAGCCCTTGGTCGTGAAAAGTCAGCACTAGAAGCCGTGGTTGAAACAATCGATAACCTTGTTGCTGGTACTGACGATGTTGAAGGTTTAGTAGAGCTTGCTGTTGAAGCTGAAGATCAAGACACCTTTGATGAAGCACAAAGCGAACTAGCTGATTTAAACCAGCAGCTTGAAGGGCTTGAGTTTCGTCGTATGTTTTCAGGCTCTCACGATTCAAACGATGCCTACCTTGATTTACAATCAGGCTCTGGCGGTACTGAAGCACAAGACTGGTGTAATATTTTACTGCGTATGTACTTACGCTGGGGTGAAGCAAAAGGCTTTAAAGTAGAGCTTGTTGAAGCGACCGATGGCGATGTTGCTGGTATTAAAGGCGCAACGGTACGTTTTTCTGGTGAGTATGCATATGGTTGGTTACGCACTGAAACAGGCGTACACCGCCTAGTTCGTAAAAGCCCATTTGATTCAAGTGGCCGTCGTCATACTTCGTTTGCATCTGCGTTTGTTTACCCAGAAGTTGATGACAACATTGAGATTGATATTAATCCGTCTGACTTACGTATCGACGTTTACCGTGCATCAGGCGCGGGTGGTCAGCACGTAAATACCACTGAATCGGCAGTACGTATTACCCACGTACCAACCAATACCGTGGTGCAGTGTCAAAACGAGCGCTCGCAGCATAAAAATAAAGCCCAAGCAATGAAGCAGTTAAAAGCGAAATTATTTGAGCTTGAGCTACAACAGCAAAATGCTGAAAAGCAAAGCCAAGAAGACAACAAGTCTGATATTGGCTGGGGAAGTCAAATTCGTTCATACGTACTTGATGACTCGCGTATTAAAGATTTACGTACTGGCGTTGAAAACCGTAACACTCAAGCGGTACTCGATGGCGACCTAGATAAATTTATTGAAGCCAGCTTAAAATCTGGTTTATAACCACCAAGCTAAAAAAGAGCTAAAAAATGACTGATCAAATCCAAGACGAAAATAAGTTAATCGCTGAGCGTCGCGGCAAATTAGACGCTATTCGCGAAAATTGCCCAGCCAACGGTCATCCAAACCAATTCCGTCGTGAGCATTACACGGCAGATTTGCAGGCTGAGTTTGGTGATAAGAGTAAAGAAGAGCTAATCGAATTACAGCACGTAGTATCGATTGCGGGTCGTATTCTTGCTAAACGTGGTCCATTTATGTCTATTCAAGACATGAAAGGCCGTGTACAAGCATATGCCTCAAAAGACGTTCAAAAAGATTTAAAAGCAAAATATGGTCAGCTTGATATTGGCGATATTATTGGTGTTAAAGGCGCATTGAACAAATCAGGTAAAGGCGATTTATACGTAGAAATGACAGAGTACGAGCTGCTGACTAAGTCACTTCGCCCACTACCAGAAAAATTCCATGGTTTATCAGATCAAGAAACTAAATACCGCCAACGTTATGTTGATTTAATTACTAACGAAGCAACGCGTGAAACATTCCGCATTCGCTCACAAGTAGTTGAAGGCATTCGTCGCTTTTTAGCAGACCGCGATTTTATGGAAGTAGAAACGCCAATGCTGCAGGTTATTCCTGGTGGCGCGACGGCACGTCCGTTTGTAACACACCACAATGCGCTTGATATCGACATGTACTTGCGTATTGCACCAGAGCTTTACTTAAAGCGTTTAGTGGTAGGTGGTTTTGACCGCGTATTCGAAATTAACCGTAACTTCCGTAACGAAGGGTTATCGACACGCCACAACCCAGAATTCACTATGATTGAGTTCTACCAAGCGTATGCTGACTACATTGATTTAATGAACATCACCGAAGACATGTTACGTACAGTTGCAACTAACGTACTGGGCAGCCCAATTGTGGTTAACACCACTAAAGATGAAAACGGCGAAGTTGTTGACTCAGTAGAGTACGACTTTGGTCAACCGTTCACGCGTTTAAGCATGGCAGATGCTATCTTAAAATATAACCCAGAGTTTGATGCCGCGGTATTTAACGACCCAGAAAACCACTTTGAAGAATTAAAAGCGTACGCTAAACAAGTACACGTTAAAATTCCTGAAAACTGCGTATGGGGCCCAGGTAAGTTCTTATGTGAAATATTTGAAGAAACGGCTGAGCATATGCTTATTCAACCTACATTTATCACAGGCTACCCGTGGGAAGTATCTCCACTTGCACGTCGTAACGACGAAAATCCATTTGTAACTGACCGTTTTGAGTTTTTTGTTGGTGGCCGTGAGCTTGCAAATGGTTTCTCTGAGCTTAACGATGCACAAGATCAAGCAGAGCGTTTCACGCGTCAGGTTGAAGAGAAAGACGCTGGTGATGATGAAGCAATGCATTATGACGAAGACTACATTCGCGCACTTGAGTATGGTTTACCACCAACGGCAGGTGAGGGCATTGGTATTGACCGTTTAGTAATGCTATTTACTGACTCATCAACTATCAAAGATGTTATTTTATTCCCGCACATGCGCCCACAAGCTGACTAAGCTTGAAGGAATAAACTAAAAAATTATTAACGCCGCTAATTAGTGGCGTTTTTTTTGCCCTATTGTTTGTGAGACATTGCTTAAACTTTCCATTAGGGCTTTTAATTAATAAGTACTACACTGATAATGAAGTGTAAGTATAAAGGGGTGTTAACCTTTAATTCAGTTTCATTATCATAAAGTTGCCTCACTGCTTAGCAACATTAAAGCAGTGCTATAACTTTTTGGTATGATTGTTTTTTAAACATTATGTTGTATTTATGTGAATTTTTTAGCTAAAATATGGCCGAAATTTGTACACGGTCATTCTTAGTCGTAAAAAATAAAAATTTCTAAAGGACTTAGATAAATAATATGAAAGTTAAACAAGTAGAATCTTTACCCGATGAGAGTACCACTGAGCAACAGCGACAAGCTTATTACCGCGCGTGCATTGCCGAGTTTCAAAAATTGGGCTACCAAGAGCAATATCTTGCTGAACTTACGGATGAACTAGTGCCAGTGATGGGTGTAAACTCAAGCACTCCAAATACCTAACCTGATCAATTTTCAAACTAATTACACTTTAAAACCAGACATATGTGCAATCTATAGCCATATAGTCACTTTTGTCAGAAAAGTGTTTGACATATTTTCTGAAATCTTTATTATACGCCCCACAAGACGGAGAGGTGTCCGAGTGGCCGAAGGAGCTCCCCTGCTAAGGGAGTATAGAGTTTGTAGCTCTATCGAGGGTTCGAATCCCTCCCTCTCCACCATTTTTTAAATGGCGAAATCTTGTAAACGTAAAGATGGGCGCATAGCTCAGCTGGATAGAGTACCTGGCTACGAACCAGGCGGTCGGAGGTTCGAATCCTCCTGCGCCCACCACT